>JALEGL010000015.1 GCA_022763185.1 bacterium
ATACGGCTCAGACTTTATTGGCCTCTAAAGACGGTGCACAGCACACTATTAATATCTGCTTCAATGATGAAGAGTATATGGGTTACTTTGATGATGCTAATTTTAAAAACACTGCTACAGAAAAAATTAAATTTTTCAAACGGAATGAGTTTAACCCCATTGTTATCCATAACGGTGCTGATGGACAAAAACACCTAAATGTTGAGGTAAGTTATAGAGCTTATTACACCGCTTATCCTGATGTTGTGAACAATTTAAAAACTGTAACAAAAAGTCATCTTATAGGTGAACTAGATCAACACACCTTATTTTATCAACTGAATACTGATAAATCTATGTACAGCATCTGTGCCAATCCTGACCTTAAACCCCAAATTCCAGTTGAGGATAAAAAATATGCTCGGTCCCTTAAACGTTTGCAATTTTTAATTCCTTTGGATGACTTGGGCAATTTACATAAAAACATTGAATCTCCGGTTACTGTAAAAATAGGCGCAAGAAACATCCCAACCCCCAGTTATGAAGAGTATGAATCCTTACTTTTAGCGCAATTTTCTTCGCTTCCCTACCTCATCGCTGGTGATATGAATGTTACATCGGTTGAGTATGTTCAACATAACCAAGATGTTTATAAAACCTTAGGGGCGAAAATCATCGCTTCTGCCTCACCAAATGTTGTAAGCCCACATAGTGCTGACGATAACTTTGATTTGGCCAACTTTGAAAGCAATATGCGTCAAGGATCTTCTGAAGTCTCAACTGAACATCCTGGGCAGTATTTTAAGCAACCTCAAGCTATAGAGGAAGACTTATTAAAACAAGAGAAGGAAAACAACCCTCTCTATGGTACCACTGTCATTAGTAACCAAGAAATGATTAGTCAGTGTAATAACTATGCTTATCGTTTTGGCGTTAGTCTTAACGGGAGATACACCTTGCTCGATTACTTTGATACAACTAAACAAAAATTAACTGATCTGTCTGAAAGTGTTCCTAAAATAAAAGAAATTCTTAATGACTTTTTCTTACTCCCCATTAAACATATCGCAAATAATACCAAGCGAACAACTTGGAATGTCTATATATGCTCAAATACGCTGGAAACTGGGATTTTAAATGATAACGCTTACATAGCATTCTTGGATACCATGCCTAACGCCCCTGATGAAGTCTCAGGTGTTTTTAAGATCTCTAAACCTCACTCTAGCGTTGTCATTGAAAGTAATGATAACAAAAACAAACTGCTGGTAGGTCTTGATATTGTTTCTTTTGATCTTCACGATGGCGACAGAGTTGGAGAGTATATGAATTTGCCATCCATTGTGGTTTCCGGCATTAAAAAACAACAAGCCACCAGAATAAACTTCCAATTTACAGGACAATTCAATTTAGACAGCAGAGATATCAGAAAAGCTAGTCAAACCGTTAGCTCACGTTTTCACTTTGCTGATACGGTTCGACGTTTAAAGTTTGAGCCGTCTCTTGACCCAATTAATAACACCTTTGAAGTCGTCACAGAGGTAAGAAACACCAACCCTGCGGTTGTTATTTATGACCCTATTACTTTTCATAAAAACAGCTTGACTCTTCCAGAAGAAAAAAGAAGCCGAAATTTTCCAGCAGATATTGATCCAGCTCAACCTTTTGATGGTTACTTACAAACATTTGGTGAGCTAAACGCTTTTAAGTTTGGCTTTTGGCTAGAGGGTTAATTTTATGAAAAAAACATTCTATCTGACGGTCTTTTGTATTGTTGGTTTGTGTTTTTCTAAACAAAGCGTGAATGATTCTGCTATTCAAAAGAGAATTCGCGCAAAGTTAAAGCCCATTCGACAGTGTTATCAGCAACAAGTTTTAAAAGATCCCTCTTTAGCCGGAAAGTTAAGTTATAAATTTGTTATTGGTTTAAAAGGACGCGTCACTGCAGTACGTTTAGTTGAGAACAGTTTAAACAACCTTATTGTTGAAACCTGTGTAGCCCATGAAATTGCTAAAATACAATTTCCAAAACCAAAAAAAGGTATTGTTGAAGTGGTTTACCCCTTCACCTTTAACTCTAAATAAAAAATAAGTGCTTTTGATATAGCTATTATAGTGTTTAATCTTATTGTTGCGACACAAGCAGATTTCTTAAACTTACTTAGTCTCTCCTTGCATTGTGTAAGGGCTCGCTGAATGAACTCTGCGTAAATCCAAATGCAGCAAGCCTAAAATAGTTTGCTATAAAAAATGCTTTTGGTTTTTTAAATCTGTCACTTATCAATTGTTATTAATCACAATGGTTCCACCCGAGCCTCCGCCCAGCTCACCTGCAGCCACAATGCTGCCTACCAAAATACCGGCTGCTACTGGATAAATCCACCACTGCTTGTACCATTTTTTCTTGGGTTGCATGCTGCGCTGTGGACTGGGCGCAGGACCATACTCAGCAACACCCAGCTTCAAGTTGGGCTTTGTGCCTTGAATCATGTTTTTTAAAGTTACGACCATTTCATCCACTGCCCCAGGAAAATCCCCTAAACCTTTTTCTACATTGAACATCACCACATCTGAAAATGTCTTTTTGTTGATGTTGTACACTTGCCCCATAAGTCGGTAGTTGATATTTTTTTCCAAGCTACTGAGCAGAATATAATCTGCTCCTTGACTTTTAGCTTCTTCTATCAGCATTTGAGTCTCTTCAGTGTTTTTGGCATTGCCTTCTCTGGTTCTAAAAACATAGGACCATTGCTTTTCATCAACACGAATTTTATTTTGACTTTCAACCGTCTGCTGGGCGCGTCTGATTTTTTCCAATTTGTACCAAGGCTCCAAACCCGGTTTTTCAACAAGAAAAAAATAATCGCCTGCATACAGTTTTATACTAACCGGTGTTTTTCCCATCAAACGACCATTCACATAAACATTCATATTGTCTTGTTGCCCACTAACAGTGACTTGACTCACTGTTTTTGATTTTACTTCACTGCGTGCTGTTTCAAAAACAGGGATGACCGCTGGCGAGTATTGGCTTTCATTCATTTCAAAATTGGGATCTAGGTAAGCTACTTTTTTAAACTCATTGTAAGCATCTTTTTCTTTTTTAATGGCCAACCATGTCATGCCAAGATACAAGTGCGCTTCCAGTAAATCATGGTTGCTTCTAAGGTATTGCAAATTTTTAATAAATAACTTCTTACTCAACGACAGGCTGTCTCGGGCTTTTTCAAAATTCAACTGATGATACATCTGTTTTCCTGATGTTAACAGCTTTTTAGCTCTTTTTAGATCTTCATTATTTGTTACCGTCTGACTTGGACTTTCATCTATAAAGTTACGTTTAAAATTATTCACTTTAGCCAATGAAATCATACGGAAAAACTTTTCATTTTCAACGCTGGTTAATAACTCTCTATTTAAATCTTGCCTTGAAAATCTACGTTGCCCATCATCAACAATGTGCAAACCACCCACATAAATATTTCTATAACTTTGGCCATAGCCGGTCATCACCAACAGCAAAACTAAATAAATCCCAATACGCGATGTTATTTTCATAGAATGCTTTATTATATTATTTTTCATTAAACTACTTCTCTTTAATTTTATATCTCTGCTTTAAAAGTCCGCTGATAATAATCCAAAATGCTGTTTATTTGCTTTACTTCAAAAGCTATTGTCTGCTTTTGTGTTGTCTGCTCAAAAAAACTAACATAGATCTTTTGTTGCCTAAAGCTGAGCAAAACAAACTTATTTGTATTGTATCGCATTGCAAGCGTTGACAAAACTTTTTTTATCTCTGGATTTAAATGCAGCTTCTTTCCATCATTACTCCATTCAAACCGAAACTTCATGCCTGTAGGATCCGGCTTTTTTATGGGGGTTTTTACCGGCTCTTTTAAGGACAAAATATTAGAGCCTTTTTTTAATTGAACCTGTGCGGAGTAAAGTGGCAAGCCTTTATTATCTGCACTATAAATATAATATTGCCCTTGATAAAGGTTGATTTTATCTAAGTCCTGTACAGGATAAGATTGACCATTGATCCAAATTTTGTCCACCGGTTTATACGAAATAAAGTTAATTTTGGCTTTGGGTAAATGCTGCATCGTCTTTAATGTATTATTGTATAGCGTTTGTACTTTTGGAGAGTATTTCTTTTTTGAAAGTTCTTTTTTTGTTTTTCTTCCATCATCAACGCCAAACTTGATATAAATGTAGGCTTGCATCGACTGAGCTGCCTTTGTTTTTTGATTTAATTCCAATTGTGTTAAAGCCAAATAAAAATATGTGGCCATCAAGCCTGAAACGGTTTCCTGTGTATACAGATGGTCATGTGTATAGCTTTCAATGGCTTTAAGCAATTTTTGACTGGCGTCATCGTATTCAAGCGCATAATAATGTTTTTTTGCTTGGTGTAACTGTTCATGTACAGCTGTAACATTTTGTTTTTTAGACTTTTTTTTTGCCGATGCCTTTGCATGATCATCAAGTGTCATGGCTTGGAGCTTGGGGTGTTTTGACAAAACCTTTGCTACATTGCTTCTTATATTTACCGCCTGCGCTCCAGCTAAACCCAAAACCATCACTTTTTCTTTAGCGCTGACCCCATAAATAAAACAAAAAACAAGCCATAAAACGGCCCATAAAAAGAGCTGTTTTTTTGTGACAAAAAATATTGATTTTCTATACATTCCAGCTCATCTTGCTATTGTTGACCATTGTTACATTTTAACATTGTTTTTAATTTTATAAAGACCTAAAGTTTTATCCCCATCTATGATTGACTTATCGATAATCTACCCTGCTTACAATGAAGAAGATAATTTACCCCCCTTGCTTAACTCAACGATGCAAGTTCTTCAGGAAAGTGGCATTAACTTTGAGCTTATCATTGTCAATGATGGCAGTACGGATAAAACACAAAATATTCTAAATCGCTTTAAAGAAACTTACCCAAAAATCATACGGATTATAGAACATGATCACAACCTTGGTTATGGGCAAAGTTTAAAAGATGGTTTTTTGGCCGCCAACGGTCAATATGTTTTTTATACCGACTCTGACTTGCAATTTGATCTCAATGAAATTAAAAAATTTTATGCCGTCAAACATGAAAAAACCCTTGTGATTGGCTACCGCATAGACCGGCAAGATAAGCCTTTGCGTATTTTTATGGCCAAAGGCTATCGCTTTTTGATCAACTTGTTTTTTGGTTTGGATGTTAAAGACATTGATTGTGCGTTTAAATTGTTTCCCAAAGCCCTGTTTCAAGATATCAGCATTGAATCAAAAAAGTTCTTGATTGATGCTGAAATTCTGATCAAAGCCAAACGTCAAGGTTATGCTTTGCATGAAATTGGTGTAAAGCACTTTGCGCGCCAGCATGGCCAAAGTACGGTAAAGTGGTTTCATATCCTGCTGACTCTTAAAGAAATGTTTACGCTCAAATTCAATCTTTAATAAACAACTGATTTTATGCATTTATAAAAATATGGTACTATAAAGAAATGACACGCAGCGTTTTATATCTTTCTTTTGCTTTAAGCTTATTTCTAAGCTCCTGCGGCAGCAGCGGCGACAACATTGAAGTCAATGTGCTTACCCCTCCTGGAGAGGCAGCCATCAAAAGTGATATATCCACGGCAATGCAACAAGACGGTCATAAAGGTGTTTATTTTGTTGTTGAAGAGCTTCCAAACCCCGTTGCTACTCCCTATGTTGCTGTACAAGGTGGTGATAAAATTGAATACCCCAACAGTGCTGTGGGTTTGGACCCTACCAAGGCAAAGTTTACCATCAAAACCAGTCAACTCGATCAAAGCAAACCTTATATCATTAGAATGATTGCTTACGATGCCAACAATACCCCCACCCATAGAGGTGAAGCGGACTGCTTTATTGATTTTAGTCGTCCAAAGTTAAACACCATCAATATTTGTTTTAAAGAAGTAGATGATACCAATAACTGTGATAGCGTTGGCTTTCAAGATTTTGCTTTTTGCAAAGATTAATTATTGCAAATTGTAACGCTCTCCGTTTTTGATAGCTTCTTGGCTGCCAATCCTTAATAAGCTGTAGGATAGGCTATTCATTGCGGGCTTGGTAAATCACAACATCACCATTATCAAAAACCACGGGAAACTTGCTCAGTAAATACAAGAGCTCTGGGCTGTAATCTTTACGTTCAAGATTACCCACAACAATCCAGCGCACGTGATATTGCTCAATAAAGCCTTGAATGGCGGTCATGCTGGGCATTTGATTGATTTTCTTAAACTGCTCAAGACGCGCATTGGCAATAAAAAAACCGCCATCACGCCAGATCTGCTCATGTCCCAACCAACCCAATACAGAAGGCCTTCCGCTGAATGTGGCCATCCGTGCATACCTGGAAAATCCACCTCCCGGCATTTCCCATATGACATCTCTAACATCGGTATTGTTCTGTAACCAGCTGATGGCTTGTTGATGTCCTGGAAAAACTTTATACCACTGACGCAAGCCATCCAATGTTCGTTTTTCCTGGCTTCTTTCTTTTAAACGTTGCGATGTTGCTTTTATCGGATAATACAAACTTAAAGCCACAAAAACACCAACGACACCTTTTAGCCAAGTCTTTTTCAAACTGTTTTGCTGATCAAGTAACATGGGTAAACTCAGTGCCATTCCCCACCACGCTAAATAATAAAATTTAAATACTGTGTTCATGCGGTAAAACTTGGGACCATAGGTCACATCAACACTGATAAACTCACAGCCTAAGATGGTCAATAGGCTCAACAATAAAACCCCAACAGACCAATTGTTTTTTAGTTGAGATGGATAGCCTAGTACAACAAACAAAACTAAGAAGAGCAGTATCATCATGGGTGCTGGTCCCAACAGTAAATAGCTTGCCAGCAAAAAAGCACTCAACAAAAAGAAGATTAGCACCGACTTTGGCTTATTTTTTTTAATCTTGTGCCACAGCTTTTGACTGATCAGCTGCTGTCCATAAAGCAAGAGCAACATGCTGAACATTGGCCCCCAATGCAATAAAAACTCCACTAAGGGACTGCGCATGCTCTTTTGCACATAAAACAAACCAATGGTATTTTTTGGCGGATGATAATTGAGCCAAAAAGGCGCAAAATACAGGCAAGCCAAAGTCAACAGGGCCAACACATATTTTGGATACCGCCAAAAACAAATCAAACACAGCAGCACCATAAACGGTAAATGCCAAGAGTTCATCATGTAATGCATGCCCACAACGATGGGTAAAATTAAAAATAAAAAACACTTTGAAACCTTATCGTTCTGATCAAATTTTTTGCGGACATTCAACATCAATACAAAGCTGAGGGTAACAAAGGCTAAACTTGTATAATGCGCATGCATATCTCCCAGTAAAAAAGAAAAGAAAGGAAACTCAGTAATCGTGTTGGGTATGGCTCGAGATGAATCCCACCACCAAAAAACTTTTTTTGTGCTGATGCTGTTGACTGCCCAAGCCAACCACTGCCAATTGCCCGCAAAAAACATAAAAAAAGCCCCCAATAGGGCAAAAGCTCGCCTTGCTTGTCTTTGTCGTAAAAAAGCATAGCTGCTGCTAACTAAAATAGCTGGGACCGTACACGTAATGAGATTCACAGCCCAATGCGGAGGAATATCTAAAATGCGCACCAGAGGAACAAACAACAAATGAGAAAAGTAATAGTAATTTAAAGGATATCCCGATAACCAGCGATCCATAGGTGGAAATTGAACATCTAACAAGACCGCTTGAAAAATAGCCATGTCTGAATATTTTTCACCGGTATCCATATCTGGGAAATGCTGCCGAAGATACACGGTAAATAACAGTGTTCCCCAAAATAAGATCTGTTCCAACTTATCTTGGATAAAGTAACGCTTACACTCGGCTAAAATATTATCTGTTTTATAGAGGAGCGCTATACCCGCCGTCAATAAAGCCAAATAGACCTGGGCATTCCCTATGGCCAAAGGCAAAAAACTGCCCATCAACCAATAAAAAAATGCCCATAGCGCTAAAAACAAAGGCATGCCCAAAGCAGCTTTGTGTTGACTAAAATATTCTCGTTTCAGTGCAACATGAACAAGCAAACGTAGCATTAAAAGTGCTAAAAACCATTGCAATACATAGCCATGAAACATAGAGTTGTTTTCTCAATAAAAAGTTACAAAAGCAACCATACTGCTTTAAGGACTGGGCGTAATGGTTAAAGTATTTTTATCTGATCCCGCCAACACTTGATCATACAAAACATAACCTCCAGCAAGGGCCGCAGCTGCTCCTACACCGTACCAAACCCACTTGTTTTTCATCCAAGTTGGCATACCTTTTTTATTCTTGATCTTTTTCTTGCTTTGAGCCTTTTTATCAAAGTAGTTCTTGCTGATCTTTTTTTCAAAATCCTGAGCTTGATCATAAGCAACGGGTGAACTCCCGGCCGTTCTAATATCTGCAACAACTAAACCTTGGGTGGTAATCTGATTGCTGATCTTGCGGGCAAAGCTTTTGGCCGCTTTATCCATTCTACCCAAACTGGTTTCTACTTTTTGTATTTTAGAAAATTCTCTAGAACGTGCATCGTAGACCTGTCCCAATAAAACATAGGTATCATCTTTGTTGGGGACTGGCTCAATACTCCCTAAAATCAACATTTTAGCGGATAACTCTTTAGAGATATTACCCAAATCATCCAAAGCAATGAGGTTATTGCGTCTTTGCAAAGAATAAGGTGACAAAGGTTGCCACTCTTCTAGTTTAATTTTAATAAAGTTGGGTTTTGAACGGATTTGTATAGGCTTGGCCACCTGCCGATAACCTTTCCTCTCAACCACCACAAAATGCTCTCCTACAGGCAACTGTGTAGAAAATGGGCCATCTGTTTTTTGCAGTAAACCATTGAGATAAATTTTTGCGTCAGCTGGCTCTACTTCTATATTAAGCTGGCCTGAAGGTCCTTTTAAAACTTTTTGGGTTAAGGCTTTATGCAATTCAATCACTCTAGGTGGAAATTCACGCTTGGACAGTACCCTGTCATCTCTTTTGGGGTCCAAAATAATCATTTCACGAATATATTGCTGACCTTCTCTTTCTTTACCCAAAACAATCAAAGACATGCCCAAATACAAGTGTGAAACCAGCAGGTAGCGATTGTCTTTTAAAGCTCCTACACCCTCACGATACGCGTTAACAGAGCGGTTAAATTGACGAATGGCTTGATCAAGTACCAATTTGTCATACAATTTTTTACCTTCAATAAAATACTTCCTGGCCAATCTAATTTTATTTTTGGAGTTCTTTGCTTCTTCTCGCCATAGATCAGA
The DNA here is from genome assembly GCA_022763185.1 of bacterium. Classification (NCBI taxonomy): domain Bacteria; species bacterium. Next base: position 9,319 of record JALEGL010000015.1, read on the forward strand.
AACATAGTTGTGGGTGACCACCTCGGGAATTAGAGAAACATTGCGCTGGCCTGATAGTCTTTTTGAAACTTCATTGCGCACAGTTTTTTCAAAACTGTAATTATCGGTTCTTAACCCCACCACCGCTGTCTGCGTAGAACCTTTTGAAGCTGCCGTAACAAGGCTGGTCAGTACAAAAATAACGCTTAAAAAAATTTGTTTGTTCATTCTAATTGATAGTCTTTCCATAAAAATCGCACCCATGCTTAACAACATGTATAGCTTTAATGAATTCATTTTATTTCTAATACCCAAAGTATACTACAATCATCTTATTTTTTCATCCATCATGCAAATTTTTAATATTTATGAACATGATCAAAAACTTAATTTTGTGCTGTTATGACAATGAACCTAGCAATTTAGCGGTCTTAATAGTAAAATGAACTTTCAGATAATTATGATTGACGGAATAAACATAAGTATCATTATTGATGCATTGATCTTTACTGCCATGGCGGGCGCAATTTTTTTTATTGTTTTGTACATCTTGCCCGATGAAAAGCAAGCTGCCATACGAAGACGCTTAGGGGTTGTTGAAAAAAATGCCATGCCACAAAACACTGCTTTGTTAAAATACCTTTACCCTTTTTACAGTGCCTTATCGCCTTTGCTTTATCTGAACCATCACTCTCCAGTTGCTAAACTGTGGGCAAACTACCTACAAAAAGAAAAAAAACGGCTTGATCCCATGCTCACCACGGCAAACCTTAGAAATGAAATTTCTCCTGATGAGTTTATTGCCATGCGTTTTGTTCTAATTCTCTTAATGCCTTTAATCATTGCCATGCTTTTTGCCGGTTTAAACAGTGAACAAAATGGTTTTGTTTTATTGCTTGCTGCAATTTTAGGCTTTTACTTTCCAGATATATGGCTCAAGCAAATCATTGATATCCGTAAAAAAAGCTTGCTCAAACATCTACCCACAACCATAGACTTACTCACACTATCCGTTGAGTCCGGTTTGGACTTTATGGATGCGATAGCCCGTTTAACCCGAAAAACTCAAAGTAATCCCCTCACCGTAGAACTGCAATCCATGCTCAGAGAAATTAGGCTGGGCGCCACCCGATCAGAAGCTTTAAGAAAAATGAGTGCAAAGCTACAACTAGAGGAGCTGACCTCGTTAACCACACTTTTGATTCAAACCGATCAATTGGGAGCATCTATTGGAGATGTCCTAAGAGCGCAGTCTGATCAACTGCGCAGCAAACGCTTTCAAATGGCTGAAGTAGCTGGTGCAAAAGCTTCACAACTCATTTTATTGCCTTTGGTTTTTTGTATTTTACCGGCTGCCATTTGCATCCTCCTAGGGCCGGCAGTGCTTAATTTTTTACGCGGTGGTTTTTTATAATGTTATTTTGTGTGCATAAAAACCAAAACAAAAGCTCACCGTTGTTAAGTCATGTCACAAAAGCTAGTTCTTTAAAGGATAGAATGATTGGTTTATTGAGGCATAAATACCTAGACGCTGACCATGCCTTATGGATTGTCCCTTGTAACTCCATCCAAACATTTTTTATGCGCTTTAATATTGATGTTGCATTTTTAGATAAAGATAAAACCATTGTTCGACTGTATAAAAACTTAAAACCTTTTCGCTTAACACCCATTGTTTTTAATGCCTGCTCCGTTCTTGAAATGTCTCAAGGCTCTGTTGACAGACATCAACTGTGCATTGGTGATCAACTTTTATTTGTGGAGAAAACTCCATGAAACATTTTATTCGCATCATTTCACAAGAAGGTACGCAGGATGTTCCTTTAGCTATTGGAAAACTGACGCTAGGGAGAGGTGAACAAGCCGATATTCAAATTGTTTCACAACAAATCTCTCGCGTTCATGCTGAGCTGGTGGTGACCGATCAACAGGTTACTGTTTTAGATAAAGGCAGCGCTAATGGTACAGCGGTTAATGGTCGTTTTATCACAACCTGTAACATTCAGCACGGTGATCAAATTTTGTTGGGTGATATTGTTATTCAATATCATAACTTGGATCAAAAACCCCAAGATGCTATCAGGCCAGTATCTCAAGACTCAAAGACCAAAGTTTTGGCTGCAACCAAAGTCATCGCTGATAAAATCAGACCCCGATCTTTGTTCCCATTTTTTTTACTCTGCTTAAGCCTTGGCTTTTTAATCTACTTTGCTATTGCCAGCACAAGTTACCAAACCTTAATCAAACAAAACTTTAAGCAAAACACTCTGGATCGTGCGTATATTTTGGTGCAATTGTTGGCAGAAAGAAATAAAAACTTCTTATTAGAAAAAGATGCAGAACTTTTGATTGATACTCAAGCCATCAAAGAAGAAGCCATGGTTTTAGAAGCCTTTATCATAGATACCAATAAAAAAGTTTTAGCTCCAATCAATTATCGCAATCGACTGGATAAAGATAGTTTAGTTGAAGAAGCCTTAACACAAAACTCTAACCGTAAAGTATTACCTCGAATCGATGAAAAACAAAAATTAATCACTGTTGTGCATCCGATCCGGATTTTTAATAAAGCTTTGGGACAATTTGAAATCTTAGGTGTTGCCAAATTGATGATTTCTATGCAAATCAATGAGCAGCTCAATACGCAAATGACAAAAAATAAAAGTATTTTACTCTTACTGTCCTTTGTTTTTTCCCTAATGTTAACCTTTTTACTTAGCAAAGTTTTTTCTAAACCCATCACCAAATTAGCTGAATACATCCACAAATGGCGCTCGGGAGAAAGTTATGGTAAAGAAGAAACGCCATTCAAAGAGTGGGAACCTTTGTATGAAGCTGTGGACCAAGCGATAGAAGAAAAAAGGTAGACCCAGAATATGCATAATGATTCTTATTGGCACCTGATTGGAAAAAGTGGTGCTTTAAAAAATAAAAAAATCACACTTATCGGGCCGGAGATCATCATTGGTCGCACGGATGAGAATGATATTGTTATTCCTGAACATGCTGTATCACGCAATCATGCTAAATTAGAGTTTAAAGATAATCATCTATGGTTGACGGATTTAAAAAGTAAAAATGGTACTTATATCAATCAACAAAAAATAAGTACTCACCGCATTAAAGGCCAAGATTTTTTTCAAATTGGTGAGGCTAAAGCAACATTTAAACTGATATCAAGAAACACTTCTTCAACATCGAATATCATTGGGTTACAAAAAATTAACGCTTGGCTTCAACAAAAAAATAATCGCTTGCTGGCAAGCGCTCTATTACTCACCTTGCCCATATTATTGCAGTTGCTGTTTTTTCAACCGCATGCACCCGAGGCAAAAAAAACCTCGCCGAATGCTCAAGCAGGGGAAATAAATACACCTTCAACTGAAATACCGCCGACTCAAGCTGCTCAACGCGTCAACAATGCTTTCACCCCCGCTCAAAACACCACAAACCAAACCAAGGTATCTTCACCAGAAAACTTAACTCCAAGCCCCTCTACTGATGGTGCTTTACAAGCCGTTAAAATTGATAATTTAAAACAAGACTTAACCAGTGCTCTGAGTTTGGAAGATTATCCTGCGGCTCATAAAATATTAAAACAAATGACACAAATAGATCCCTCTAAAAACAATACTGATCAATTGGCTTTTGTAGAAAAAACCTTAAAAAACAAAATAACTCAATATGAAGAAAATGCTTTACGCGAATATGAAAAACTCAACTACGATAAAGCCATCACAGAATGGCAAAAGGCGCTATCTTTAGCAAAAAACCTGGATGAAGATTTAAGTCGCAAAATTGAAACCCAGATTAAAGAAGCCCAAGAAAAATTTACAGGGAAATAGTTTGAACTCACCCTATCAATGTGTCATAGATGTTTTTACATCACAAATGTAGCCCATGAAGATTATTGTAAAAAGAGATAGCCAACTTGTACAAGAAAAAGACCTTGGACAAAATCAAAAAATTTTGATTGGCCGATCAAAACATTGTGATGTAATTTTACCTGACCCACACATATCCAGAAAACATGCCATGCTAGAACGAGTTAATGATACATGGATACTTAATGACTTGGATAGCGATAATGGAACCCGTCTTAAAGGTAAAAAAATTAAACAAGCAACGCTTCAAAATGGTGAGCATTTTTTTATAGGCTCGTTTCAGCTGATGTTGGCCTCTGACATCATGAAAAGAGAAGCTTCTACAAAAAAAAGTGAGAAAAAATCCCACCAAGATCAAAACCAGACCAGTGATGCTTTTTTACAAGCCATTGCTGTCAGTGCTGACAACACAGAAAACACCAAAGAAAATGTAAGTGACACCCCTCAAGCAAAGACAGAAGTTATTATTGATGCTGTTGACCATGAGGCTCCCACCCAGGAAAAAGAACTAGAAAAGCATATTAAGAAACAAAAAACCAATCGCCTAGAAAATGCTCCTACAAGCGTTTTATCAGAAAACTCTGGCAACCATGAAGACAAAACCATTTTACAAGATGCTTTGAGTGAAGAGGATGCGGTTGAAGTTGAACAGCTCGATCACGAAGATGCCGAACAAAAAACAGCTATTATTGAAGAAAACCAAAAAGACACTGCACGGCGTCTAGTCTGTTTGGATGACAATAGAATTGGTCAACAAATACCTCTTGATAAAGAAGAACTTACCTTAGGTACCGCAAACGACGATGATATTAAAACGCAAGAAATCATGGACAACTCTGCCTCGACTTACGCAACCTTAACCATTCATGAAGATAAGGTAGAGTTAAAAAGCCTTCATGATCAAAAAGAAACCTATGTTGACGGTTTACCTATTGATCAAACACAGTTAAAAAATCATGATATCATCAATGTTGGCGGCTCTAGTTTTGAGTTTGTAGAAGCTGACTCTAAACCCAGAACACAGATTTCACCGGTTCTTGTTGAAAACTACTCTCATGTTCATGTTTTTTTATCAAAAACCTTTGCCTTACCTGTTATTGCTTTAGTAATGGGCTTAAGCATTGCTTTATTAAGTTTTCAGTGGCAAAAATCAAATCTCAATAAAAAAATTGCTCAAGCCCAAAACCAACAGCAAAAGCTATCTGCAGAAGCTCAAAAAATTATTGTTTTTCATTTATCGCATGCCAATGAATTACTCACTAGAGGACAGTATGATGAAGCCGAGGCTAGAATTAGGCTTATTTTATCTAGTAATCCAAAAAACAATGATGCTTTAAAACTTTTAAAAAAAGTCAATGCTCTGCGTGAAGAAGAAAATCAAAAAACACGTGACCTGCGCTTAGAAATTTCAAGAAGACACACTCAAATTAGAGAACTCTTGGAAAAAGGCGACCGCTTGGTTGAACAAAAAAAGTTTGATGAAGCTCTGAAGGTGTACAATGAAGCTAAACGTATTGATCCCCAAAACATGGAAAGTCAAGCTGCACTTAAACACCTTGAACAAACCCAAGAAGAGCAGAAACGTCAAGACTTGGCTAAAAAAAATGAACTGGCGCAACTGCGAAAAATGTTTAATCAAGCCCTAGAAGATTTTGAGAACAATCGATACAGCAATGCCAGAAAACTTCTTAACCAGGTGGTGGCTAAAAAAGATCATCAATACTATGCACCTGCTCAAAATATTTTAAAAGAAATGAAAAATCAAACCAACCAATACATCCTCAATCAAGTGACTGAGGCAAGAAAGCTGGTTGATCAAGGGCAACAAGATGCTGCCTATAAACTGCTGTTGGATATGAAAAAACGTTATCCCTACAGTAAAACCATTGCCAAAGAACTCGGCGTTCTAGAAACAGAATTCAATCAACGTGCTGCTCAAGCTTATCGCGAAGGCTTAACTCTATTAGAACTGGCCAATGATCCCGCAGCAGCGATGGACCAATTTGAAAGGGTTTTACAAATTACCAGCAATCCACAAAATGAGTATTATAAAAAAGCCAAAGAGCAACTGGACAAACTAAAACTTGGCAATTGATGAAGCAAAACAGCATCGACTGCATTGAATAAGCATAACTATTCATAGGTTTTTCCTATTGCTTTATATTTTTTGAATATTTGATTATTTTTTGTTTTAGTACCAATGTAGCAAAACAGTTTAAATTTTTTATCTCTTACAAAGGAAGAAGCCATGTTGAAAAAAAACATCTTTGTCATGCTGTTGCTGGCCCTAAGTCTTAATACCTATGCCAAGCAGAACAGTTCAGATCCATTAGACCCCAAAAGCAATCAGTTTTGGTGGCCCAATAGAATAAACTTGGAGGCTTTACGTCAGCATAGCCCCGAGTCCAATCCTTTAGATCAAGGTTTTGATTATGCCAAAGCCTTTAGCAAAATTGATCTAAAACAACTTAAAGCTGATATTGAAAAAGTCATGAAAACCTCGCAAGAGTGGTGGCCCGCTGACTATGGTCACTATGGCCCATTTTTTATTAGAATGGCATGGCACAGTGCTGGAACATACAGAACCCTTGATGGTAGAGGTGGGGCTGCTGGGGGGCAACTCCGTTTTGAACCGCTAAACAGTTGGCCAGATAATGCCAACCTGGATAAAGCCAGACGTTTGTTATGGCCCATCAAGAAAAAGTATGGCCGCAGCTTATCATGGGCAGATTTGATGGTGTTAACCGGTAACGTTGCTTTAGAATCCATGGGCTTTGAAACCTTGGGGTTTGCCGGTGGTAGAACAGACGATTGGGAAGCTGATATGGTTTATTGGGGTCCAGAAACCACATTTTTGGCTTCAAAAAGACATCACCGTGGGCGCCAATTAAAAAAACCGCTAGCCGCTACCCGCATGGGCTTGATTTATGTGAATCCTGAAGGCCCAAATGGTAACGGAGACCCTATGGCTGCAGCCAAAGATATTCGAGAAACCTTTGGACGCATGGCCATGAATGATGAAGAAACTGTGGCTTTGATTGCTGGAGGCCACACCTTTGGTAAAGGTCATGGTGCTAAAAAACCAGAAAAATGTGTAGGGCCTGCACCCGCTGGAGAAAAAATTGAAGCACAAGGTTTTGGTTGGAAAAACAAATGTGGCAAAGGCAATGCTGAAGACACTATCACTGGCGGCCTCGAAGGAGCCTGGAGTTCCAACCCCATTGCCTGGACAAACCAATACTTAGACAATTTGTTTGCCTTTGATTGGGTAAAAAAGAAGCAAGCTGGGGGTGGAACCGTTTGGATACCTAAAAACAAAGGAACCGATAAACTGGTTCCCGATGCGCATGACAAAAGCAAACGCCATGCTCCCATCATGTTTACAACCGACATGTCTTTGAAGTTTGATCCGGCATACAAAAAAATAGCCTTGCGTTTTCAAAAAAACCCAAAAGAATTTGCGCAAGCCTTTGCCCAAGCATGGTTTAAGTTAACTCACAGAGATATGGGACCCAGAAGTCGTTACGTTGGATCAGAGGTTCCAAAAGAAACCATGACCTGGCAAGACCCTATTCCAAAAAGAGAACACAAGCTGATCTCATCTCGGGATATTAAAAAGTTAAAGCGTGCCATCAAAGATACCAAAATCAGTGCTTCTGAGTTGGTTCGTTTGGCTTGGGCCTCAGCTTCAACTTTCAGAGCCACCGACATGCGTGGTGGAGCCAATGGTGCCCGTATACACTTAGCTCCTCAAAATACTTGGGAGGTAAATGAGCCAAAAAAAACCGAAGCAAGCTTGAAAGCTTTAAAAGAAATTCAGGCCAAGTTTAACAAAAAAAATAAACGCAAGCAGGTCTCTTTGGCAGATTTAATTGTGCTATCAGGCTCAGTTGGTATTGAAATGGCGGCCAATAAAGGCGGATATGCCATCACGGTACCTTTTTCACCCGGCCGTATGGATGCAACTCAAGAACAAACAGATGTTCAATCCTTTGCTGTTTTAGAACCCAAAGCCGATGGCTTTAGAAACTACTATGCAAAAGACAACATCTCGTCACCCATTGCTTTGATGATTGATAAGTCAGCAACCTTAGATTTATCGGCACCAGAAATGACGGTGCTGTTGGGTGGCTTGCGTGTTTTGGACATCAATACTAATGGCAACAATCACGGTGTCCTAACCCAAAGAAAAGGCATTTTAAGCAATGACTTTTTTATCAATCTGTTGGATATGTCAACCCAATGGGAAAAAGCCAAAGAAGACAACGTGTATATTGGCACGGATCGTAAAAGCCAAGCCAAAAAATGGACGGCCACTTCTGTAGACTTGATGTTTGGTTCAAGTTCAGAACTTAGAGCCATTGCCGAAGTTTATGCTGCCGACGACGCCAAAGAAAAATTTGTTCAAGACTTTGTTAAAGTTTGGACAAAAGTCATGGAGCTCGATCGTTTCGATTTGGCTCAGCGCTAAACCTTAAAACGACTTTTGAAGCAGAGTCTTCTGGCTCTGCTTCATTTACTGGAAAAAAATAGAATGCCTATATTGAAAAAAACTCTACCTTTTTTAATCTTTGTTTTTTTGCTGCAAAACACATCTTTGGCTAAAGATCATATCGTTAAAGCCTACAATCACCACAATGGACAAGACATGGTCTTTGACCCTGCTTTTATGCATATTCAAAAGGGCGATCGTATCACTTTTGAAGTTGTTGATAAAAATGCTGGTCATAACAGCCAATCTATTTTTACACCTGATCATGCTGCAGCTTGGAATAGCCCAGAAAATAAAAGCTTTACTCATATCTTTGAGCAAGAAGGCCTTTACATTTATCAATGCAGTACGCATGCAGTCATGTCCATGCTGGGCATTATTCAAGTGGGTAAAGCCCATAATTTAAACGCTGCTAAAGCCTTTATTGAAAAAAATAAATCTCAATGGCCTATTCAGTCACAAAGAATCGACGCCTATCTTAAGCAAGCCGTCACCCCTTAGCGTTGCATCAAGCCTAAACTTTTTGATGACCCTATTTTTCTCATTGCTCAGATTTTGCTCACCCCTGAGCATAGATTAATTTTATTATTTTCTTTTAAAATCAAAGACTTATGATTTACGCGCTTTGGCATGAGCATTGCTCTTATACATAATCATGTTGGCATTAACGTCTCATAAGGGCTCAAGACAAAGGGGTCAGGTCATGCTTGAATATGCACTTACTATGTTAATTGTACTGGGCATATCCACATTGCTCTACCTTTTTTACCAAAGTCTTGTGCAAGCCAATGTCTATGGCACCGCAGGAGATGATAATGCTTTGTATTTATTGAATGAGGATTATGCTTCATTGGGTTTAACCCGGATGAGCGCATTGCCCATTCCTTAACCCATAAAAGTGGAGGAAAAAATGAAACACTTTAAATTAACTTTAAGAAAGAACAAACAAAAGGGGCAAACCGCCTTAGAGTATGCTTTGGTGATTGGTGTGATTTCTGTAGGGGTCATTTTTGCTGGTCGTGCTATTTTTGGTTCAAAAGACAGTGTGACTGAACGCTTAATGAACAGTGCGGTAGAACAAGCACAAAGCACTCTGGAAGATCCAGGTGCTTAAGTAAAATAAAAAGGTTTTCGCTCGTATCTTTTGTTTTTGTAAATAAAATTTTTCAGGATGAGAGGCCCTGTGCCAACTCTGACCTGGGTGGGTTGAATTGAATAAAAACAAAGAACGAAGCGGATGGCTTGCTGGGGTTTCTTCCTTCCTTTTTCCCCAGCAAGCTTACGTTTGTAAAAAAAGTGAAGGGGTCAAAATGATTGTTGGCTTGGAAAGGAACGTGATAAACTTTAAGAATATGAAAAAAACCAAGGCAAATAAAGGTGCTTCTGTTGTGGAATTTGCCTTATTGATGCCCATTATTTTCTTATTGTTTCTTGCCTTTACCGAAGTCATTATTTTTTTTCAAAGCGCCAGTGTTACTGAACTTGCTGCCTTTTCAGCAGCGAGAAGTTTTCAAGTGTATGGCGACCGCGATTTGGCCAGTATCAACTATCGCCACGGTCAAAGTGCCCCCTATACCCATAACCAACAAAGCATTGCTGAAGCCAGTGCAGAAAAAATTATTTTTGAAAGCCTGATGTGGGAGCATGCCAAAATTAAACTTGATGCTCCAGAGCTTTTATCCAATCAACGCAGTTATTACGATGGAGACCATGTTCAATATGACGGTTCAAGTCTGAGCAATACTGATGGCAGTGTTGGTATTAATTTTATTGGCTGTCGTGGACAAGATTGTGCGCAAGGTACTGGCGTAAAAGTTTATTATTGTTTGCCTATTATTTTTCCAGGCGCAGAAATTCTATTCTCTGGGGCTTTAAAAAAATACCCCTGCAAAGGACAAGGTATGGGAAGAACTTACCAAGGCATAGCTATTCAACGTCAAGCCTACTTAGGAAGGGAACCGGTATCACCCTAATGTCTACTTATAAAAAAATAAATATTCTTAAGCTCGCTAAGTCCTCGCTTCGCTGCACAAACGCTCGCTTAAAAAATATTTTTTTTTCACCTCTCCACATCCGTGCCCTCCATATCAAATTGTATAATAATTTCTTTAAGCTCCTTAAAAATACTGTAAATAACTCAATCATTTCAATTAAAAGAAATGGAAAGTTTTGCACAGATCGAGGCGCGATTGAGCGAAAAAGCGCAGCGTATGGAACAATACGTGAGCATTTTGAGCGATTGAGGAACGAAGAGCTGGGCAAAAATCTCCATTTCCCCTCATCAAGGGCACAATCTCATGGTCAACTTGCTATTGGATTGGCTTTTATCTTTATGGCTTTTTTGGCTTTGTTTTCTATGGTGTTTCAGAGCAGTATGTTGGTGCGGGAAAAAATTAAGTTGCAGCAAAGTGTGGATTATGCTGCCTTAACTGGTGCGCAAATTCAAAGAGCCGCTTTGGATAAAATTCATGAAATCAACAGCACAATCCTAGAAAGCTTTTATGCTACACAGGCAGCCTTAATTCCATCCCCATGTTTAATGCTTCAAGCAATGACCAGTTCTAGTCCTACTGCCATGTCAAGTTCTGCATTCGCTATCACAAATGATCCCACTGCAATAGGAAGCTGTTCCGGTGCCTGTCAAGCCTTTGATAAATTCGTGCGTAAACAAATTATTCGTGGTTATGAGACTTATCGCTCTTCACACGTATCAAATATAATCGACATCATTGAGAACACAAACGGCTTGACCCATGAACACGTGGTGAGTCAAATCATTCACACCCCTAACTTACCTCAACGCCTACGACACCAAGTCCAAAAAACTTTAGGTCAAAACCCCACTTTAGAAAATTTAAAAACCGCTTATGATAATGGCCTATTAAGTGAGCATTTACGTATCACCAGCACCGGTGACTTGGACTTACCTTTGTTTATTCCAAGCTCTTTGAACCCAGCCAATGATATGACCAGCTTTGCTTACCCACGCTATACGTCTACTCTTGTTACAACTGGTTTTAAAAGTTTTTGTGGCCCTCCTGTTCCATCTGGCCCCATGACATCTCCCACCCAAACCATTGTCGGTCGCCATCCAGCTTCAGACAAATCTTGGCCCAGTCACTTTGCCGTGATGGCCATGTATAACCCACCGTCAAGTAGCGTTGAAGGCAAATTTAACCTTAAAGTCAAAAACCCCAATGCTGCCAATGAAGAGAACGTGAGCCTAGCGGGTGGTGAAGATATAGATCTTTTGCCCACCTTTGATTCACAAAGTCCACGCCGTTGGCCGATGTTGGTGGCTTCTCTGGCCAAGCCCTTTGGCGGAAAGTTTCCAAGAGCTCCTTTACAAGCCTTACCTCATGGTAATCCTGGCGAACGTTTTGAAGGGGCAAAACTCATCGGTTTTGCCGATTATCAACAACAGCTTGAAGGCCATACCCCCATCATTCCTTTGCTACAAGAAATATCTGACAAATACGGCATCACCGTAGAATGGGATGAAATATGGCACTAATAAATCTCTTTTACAAAGGTGCCAGGCGATCTTTAGGGCAGTCTACGGTGGAAATGGCTCTGATGATGCCGATTTTAGCTTTTCTTTTATTAATGATTTTTCAAGGGTTTAGACTCAATGATAAAGCCAGTCAAAGGCAAATTGTTGATCATGACATGAAACTCAAGCAATTTGATCACGGTAACGGAACCCTTGATATTGCGGGAAGCGCCATCAACACTGACAACACAATTGATTTAATTTCTTTTGATCCTGTCGATGATATAGGTGATATTCTCTTGGACATTGGCACCAACTTGGCTATTGATTTGGGTTTAAATAAAGTCTTTTCTGAACTGGATTTTTTTCAAAAAGATACCTTTATTTCTGGCGCCGCCAAAGGTGCCATCACGGAAAGTGCACATCAGTTGGTGAACAACGGTGTTGATGGTTTTAAATTTGAAAGTGTGGCTTGGGCAGCCGGAACCGGCGGTCTTGCCAGTGGTCAAAGCTCAGAGTTTTTTCAAGGGAAAGATGTTGAAGCTTCCAGTTGGCGAGAAGCTTTGGGTTCTTCTGTACAATATGGCGCCATTGGTTTTACCAGCAGTGAGGGGGACCCACGACAAATTGCCTTGGGTGCCGTGCAAGGACTCAATACCTCTGATACCGTTGCATCCTTTGAAAATACAAAGTTTGATATTTTAACGGGTGCTGCCAAAGGCGCTTTACAAGCCACGGTTAGTGGTGCCGTCAGCGGCACTCTCAATGGAAAAACCGTTCTCATTTCTTCTGGTTTGGGTGCTTACAACACCAAAACCGTGGCTGAGTTTATTCCTTTAAGTAACTGGCGCGGTGATGCCAGACAGTCTGCTATATTTACAGCTAGTAATGCCGCCCTTTCAGCATGGGCTTCTGGCGGAGATGCGGCCAGTATAGCTACCGCCGGCGTCACCGGTGCTATAGGCAGTCATCAGACCATGGTCTGGAAGTATCAACTCAAAGAAGCCTACAAAGAAAAAGTCAATCAACACCTTAATGCAGCCGGTTTAGGTGCCAGTGCAAGTTTTACCAGTGGTGCCGTTGAAACGGCGGCAACGTTTACTAGCTTTGAGCAAACCTTAAGCCAAGCGATATCTCAAGCAAAAAGCACACAAGACATTAATCAGTATTTTCAAAATCCACAAACCATAGAGCAAGCCAGTCAGGTCACTCAAAACATGTTTAGTTCACAACAAGCCCAAGATGTTGTTGGTCAAATCATTGCCGCAACCTTAATGATGCAAAGCCAAAACAATGACAATAATACCAGCAATTCTTCATCCAGTACTGGAGAGTCGCCATGATCAATAGTTTACACATAATCATAGCAAGCACAGTTCTATGCTTACTCGCAACGCCTCTTCACAACGAAGTGTATGCTCAGAAAAAAATGAGTTTTCAAGAACGTTTAGACCAATTAAAGCCAGAAGTAAAACAAACCCTTGTGGATAATATTCGCCGGTACTGGACCATTAAAACTGCACAAAAAATGCAAAGCCAAGGTTTTTCACAACAAGAAATTGAACAGGTGCTTTTAAGCCCAAGCTTTAACTTTTTTTTAGATCAAATCCTTAACGATCCAAAAACTCAATCCAGTATGGATGATTACATTCAGGCAACCTTGAATGAAAAACAACTCCTTCAACACATACAGAGCTTGCAAAAACAAAGAAAGCAACAAGAACTGCAAGAATACAAAGAGGTTCTACGCATTATTGCCCAAATGCGTAAAGAACAAAACTACAAAAAAGAAAAAAAAAGTTGGTATCAGCGCTTTTTTGAGGACTTTAAGTTTTTTTGATTGAGTATCAATATGTCTAATCATCTTAATATTACGCTTAAACATCTAAACGCAAACGATTGGCAACTTTATAAAACACTCCGTCTTCAATCACTCCAGCAATTTCCTCATTATTTTTCACCTTCTCAAGATGAAATACAATTCAGTCCTCAAGATTGGCAAGCACGCCTTAGCAATAGGCATACAGCAAACTTTGCTTTGTTCAATCAAAAACAGGCCATTGGTCTAACAGGCATCATCAAAGAAAACTTAAATCCACATAGCTCTACCGGCATACTGGTTGCTAGCTATATTGATATCAACTATCAAGGCCAGGGCTTATCCAATTTTTTTTATCAGGCACGCATTGATTGGGCTAAAGAACAAGGTTTAGTAGAGTTAAAAATTGAACACCATCAAAATAATTTAGCGTGTAAGCATGCCCATCAAAAATTTGGTTTTCAACTGTTAAAAACCACGCATTATATTGATTCATGCGGACAAGAACAAACATCAGAAATTTACTATTTAAGATTGGATCAAAAATAATGGCTGTTTTTTTTATGACTTTACTTAAAAAAAATAAAAAAAGACCATTGAGCCCAGTTCTTGTCTTTTCTGCCTTCTCGCGTACAATAAATAGATATACACATGAAAAGCTATCAAAGAATAGACTGTATCTTTTGAGCAAAAAAACTTTATACTCCCAAAATAAACTTGGCGGCCAGGCTTTATGCCGCTGCCGACCTGGGTGGGATGAATTGATCGAAAACCACGTTTTTCGATCAAGAAGGGGGGAAGATCCCCCCTTAGAAAGAGACTACAAACGATGAAAAATAAAAAAGCTTTTTATATTGCTTTGGCTGTTGCCTTGACCGGTGCCATTTTAATTAAATTAGCGCTTGATAGTGAACGTAAACGTTTATTAGGTCAATATGAGCAAGTTACGGTTGTTGTTGCCGCAAAAGATATCTTACGCTATGAAATTATCACTCAAGATATGCTAGCTTTAAAGCGTGTTCCTAAACCCTTTGTGCAACCTTTAGCAGTGATTGCTGGTGAAGAAGGAAAAATCATTGGTTTTAATATGGCTGATGCCACCATCAAAAAAGGTGAACAACTAACAAGAACTAAACTGGCGCTTATTGGTGAGGGCGGTATCTCTCCCATTATCCCCTCTAAAATGCGCGCTTGTACTGTTGCTGTAAATGAAGTGTCTGGTGTGGCCGGGCTTATTCGTAATCGTGATACTGTCGACGTCATTGGTATTTTTAGAACCTTGGATAAGCAAACCCGTCTTGCAAAAAATGTAGAAGCCAAAACCCTGTTGCAAAACATTCAAGTTTTAGCGGTAGGAAAAAATTATGTTTTTGATCGTCCTAGCCAAGCGGGTCAAAATAAAGCTGGTAAAAACAGTTTATTCAGCAGCATGCAAAACCAAACCACATTTTCCAATGTAACCTTGTTGCTCACTCCTAAACAATGCATGGACTTGGCCGTTGCCCAGCAAATTGGAGACTTAAGCTTATCTTTACGCTCATACCATGACCGTTTATCGACTGAACTCAATGAAGCCTTAGAAAAAGAAAAAAGCACCTCTCAATCGGTCACAGGGATTACCCAACCCTTACAAATTGGGAATAAAGCCAAATGGTTAGAAGTTAGAGGAGGCCAAAGCAGCTATGTTCCATAAAAAATATATGCCCCGGGGCTTAAGAAATTATACACTTATGAAAAAAGAACGCTTGTTATTTCATGTCTTTACCGTACTCGCTTTATTTTTTGTACTGAGCCCTATTGTCAGTTCAGCCAAAAGCCAAAAAGAATACCTTCGCGTGAACAACCCAAAAGTAAAAACTTACTCGTTTAAGGTTGGAAACATTACCATTGGTAACCCCAAAGTTGTTGATTTTAAAGCTGATCGAAAAAAAAATCGCATCACCTTGTTTCCTAAAAATCCTGGCACAACCTTGTTAATGGTTTATGATCAAAAAGATACCCAACGTGAGGTTTTAGAATTAACCGTTTATTCACGAGACCCCAACCGTTTGTTGGATCAAATCAGACAACTCTTGGTGGATGTTGAGGGGATCAATATTAAAAAGCTTAACAATAAAATCATTATTGATGGTGAAGTCTACCTGCCTTCAGACAAAGAACGCATTGAAAAAATAAAAGCCAATATGCGCAATATTGTTGATTTAACTCGAATGAGTCCCAACTCAGATCAAGTCATTGCTAAAAAAATTCAGGAAGAGATCGGTTTGGATGAAGTTCATGTAAGATCTATCAGAGGTAAGATTGTTTTAGAAGGTGAAGTGTACTCACCGCAAGCCTCGGTCAAGGCAGAAAAAATTGCCAACCTTTATTCTAGAAACGTTATCAATGTTTTGGATTTACGTGAAGTGCCCCGGCCGCCATCTATGCAACCTACCATTCAGATCAATGCCCACTTTGTTGAAGTGTCTAAAAATTTCTCTAAAAACTTCAACTTCACCTGGAATCCTGTTCCCAACATTGGTACCAACTTGTCCTACACTTTAAACCCTGTTTCCGGTAGTACCAATTTTAACGGCTCTGTCACCGGCTCTGCCAACAACCTACTACCCAAACTCAATTACTTTAAATCGTTGGGCTTGGCTCGCATCCTAGAAAACCCTTCAGTATCGGTTAAAAGTGGTGAGGTTGCCACCATAGAAAGTGGTACACGCCTTGGTTTTCCTGTTGCGCAAGGCAATGGCACCGTATCTTTGGAATTTCAAAATGTGGGCGCTAAATTAAAAATTCGCCCTTACGCTCGAGGCAGCGATGTGGATATGTCGGTTGAGGTAAAAATCAGCTCTTTGGGTGCACCCACGGTCAACGGCAATGTTTCCATTACACAAAACTCAGTCAACACCACACAAATTGTGCAATCGGGTGAGTCTGTTGTCATTGGCGGCTTAATCCGTCATGCGTATCGGCAGTTTTTTGATCGCCCACCAACAGGTGGTGCTAACGCCACCAACAGCACAGAACTGGTTGATCCCTTTCCTTTGGGGTCATTGTTCACACTGTTCAAGTCCAACGATTTAAGCAAACAGCGCAGTCAGTTTTTGGTCTTCATAACTCCTAAAATCTTAAAATATTCTAAAGACTCCAACCAAGAGCTTAAAGATCAGTTTAACCTGTATGAAGTTTATCCTGATGCCAACGGTAGCGTAGACGAAATCGTCAACGAGGTTGAATAAGTTGCAACTGGCCAAAACCATAGCCATTATTGGTCCCAAAGCAGGTGTCGGCAAAAGTGTATTTGCCAGCAACTTGGCCTATGCCTTAGAAAAACAAAGCAAGGGTAAGAAAGTTCTCATTCTTGATTTAGATCCACAAGATTGCGGAGACATCAGTGTTCTTTTAGGTGCACGCGTTAACACCTCACTGATGGAATTAAGCAAGGGCGCTTTTAAGATGCTTCGTACCGACCTCATAAGCCAGATTCATCATCATGAAAAACAAATCTATACCCTGCAAGGCAGTTTATCGCCCAACGGTTTACAAAATGTCGATATCAAAGCTTTTGTACGCTTGCTGCAACTTTGCCAACAAGAATTTGATTACCTTGTTGTTGATTTAGGTAGCGAGTTTGATGCCATGGCCACTGAAGTTTTTGAACATTCAGATGCTATTTATTTTGTTACCACCCCAGAAATTTTAACCTTGCATCGAGCCAATCATGCCTTGCATGAAATTCAAAATATGGCCTTTGAGAGCAGCAAAATTCAATTGGTGGTTAACCGTTTTGATCCAAAAGAAGCCATCAATGAAGCGGTGATTCAACAAAAACTCAACCGTAATATCTTAGCTTTGTTGCCCAATGCATCTGAAGCCATTCGTGAATCGGTAGAAACTGGACGTCCTTTGTTTTCTTACAACCCTCGTTATTCTTACGCGCAAGTGGTTGAGGAAATTGCCCGACAATTCATTAAACATCATGTAACTCAACAAAAAAACAGTAATGACCAAGCTAAAACCTTTGCCAGTATCAACGACGATGCCATAGAGCTGCAAAACAGCCAGAACTTGGCCAAGCAAAATGATCATTATGATGAAATAAAAAAGAAAATTCATGCTCAATTGATTGAAGTCATGGACTTTAGACATTTGTCTGTAGAAGAGTTTATCAAACAAGATGAAAAATCTATTGAAGACTTGCGTGTTAAAACCAAAGAGACTATTTTTCAGCTTTTGGACCAAATTCCTGAAATCAAGTCCAGACAAGAGCGTCAATTCATCACCAAACAAGTTTTGGATGAAGCTTTAGGTTTAGGTCCTCTAGAAGACTTATTGGCTGATCCTTCAGTCACTGAAATCATGGTCAATCGCTTTGATCAAATTTATGTTGAACAACAGGGGAAACTGCAAAAAACCAAACTAAAGTTTACCGGTGATCAACAGCTCTTAGGCGTGATTGAAAGAATTGTAGCTCCCATTGGCAGACGGATTGATGAAAAAACACCTATGGTTGATGCCAGATTAACGGATGGCTCTCGAGTTCATGCCATTATTCCTCCCTTATCTATCGATGGGCCTATGTTAACCATTCGTAAATTCACCAAATCTATTTTGAGTCCTCAGCATTTGATTGACCTCGATGCTTTTACACCAGAAATATCAGATTTTTTACGGGCCTGTGTCCAAGCCAAGCTGAATGTTTTAGTTTCAGGGGGAACGGGCACCGGTAAAACAACTTTGCTAAATGTTCTGGCGAGTTTTATTCCAGACCATGAAAGAATCATTACCGTTGAAGATTCGGCAGAACTGCAACTGGCTCAAGAGCATGTTGGACGACTTGAATCCCGCCCAGCCAATTTGCAAGGAGAAGGCGCCATCCCTATTCGTGAGTTAGTGAGAAATACGCTAAGAATGCGTCCTGATAGAATTATCATTGGTGAGTGTAGAGGCGCTGAAGCTTTAGACATGTTACAAGCCATGAACACAGGTCATGATGGAAGCTTGGCCACCATTCACGCCAATACCCCAAAAGATTGTATTGCTCGCTTAGAAACCTTGGTTATGTTTGCCGGCATGGAACTGCCGTCACGCGCCATTCGCGAACAAATAGCAGGTGCTGTAGATTTAATTATTCAGTTAACGCGAATGTCTGACGGCAGTAGAAAAATTACTGCGGTCACTGAAGTGCTAGGCATGAGCAAAAATAAGACTGAAGAAGTTGAGCTGCAAGATATTTTTATTTATAAATCAGAAGGTTTGGACAAAGAAGGAAAAGTCAAAGGTTATTTTCAAGCCACAGGTCTCATCCCTCAATTTGCCCAGCAATTTAAACAAAAAGGCATAACCATGCCCAAAGGCTTATTCAGTCAATAAATGGTGTTTATGTTACTCCGTATTCTTGCTCAAAACACCTCCAATCTGGCCAATGCACCTTCTTCATCGATGTCTTCTCCCTCACTGATTGTGGGTTATATCAATATCATTCTTATTGCACTGGCGATTTTTTTTATTATTTACTCTTTTTACCCACTCTTAGAGCATAAAGTTTATACCACCATGCAACAGCATCTAGATCGTTGCGCAAGTTTATCAGAAAAAATGTTTATCCCTTTAAACCAAGTTTTACTTCGTCGTGGCTTATTCATTGTCATGCTATGCGCTTTACTTTTAACTCTCTATCTGACTTGGGGCTTTTATTGGGTAAGTTTAATTCTCAGTATAGCTTTATTATGGTTGATATGGAAACTGCCCATCTTTATTTTAGACTTTATGTGGAAACGCCATATGTCCATGTTTGATCGACAATTGGTGGATG
Organism: bacterium; assembly: GCA_022763185.1. NCBI lineage: Bacteria > bacterium. The sequence continues at coordinate 28,792 of JALEGL010000015.1, forward strand.
GTTTAAACCTGATGTCCAATTCACTTAAGTCTGGCTTAAATTTGCAACAAGCGCTTGCCGTCTTGGTAAAAGAAATGCCCAAGCCTTTATCTCAAGAGTTTGCTTTGGTGCTTTCACAAAAAAAATTAGGTTTAAGCATAGACCAAGCTTTAGAAAAAATGCTGGAGCGCTTGCCCAGTAATGACTTAAGCATTGCCATTCATTCAATTTTAATTTTACGTGAAACCGGTGGTGACTTAAGTGAAACCTTTGACATCATTGCCCACACCATCCGTGAACGCAGAAAAGTGGATGGTAAAATTGAGGGCCTGACCGCACAGGGAAAAATGCAGGGTATTATTTTATTTAGCATGCCCTTCGCTTTTGGCGCCTTTTTGTACATCACCAATCCCCAATACATTCAACCGCTGTTCACCACCACCCTAGGCTGGATGTTCCTTGTTTTTGCCATGATCTTACAAACCATTGGCTATTTTTGGGTCAAAAAAGTCATCAGTATTGACGTTTAAAAATCATACCGGCAATAAAACTCTCTGAGGAATGCCTTGTTTGGTTTTATAAACTTCACCCTTTTTGGTCAGAGTAAACCTTAAATAATAAATGATTTGATCTTCAAGAATAGCTTCTCGCTTAAAAATTGGCGTGCAGTTGCCACCTAAATTTCTTGCAGAAGGTGTAAAAAAGAGTTCTACACCTGATGCTCGAGCTACCTTTGCCAAGTTTTGCGTATAACCATAATTCTCGCCAATCAACTGTTTTTGATCAATCTCTTTCTTTGTTCTAAGATCAATGGCCTTGCCAGTTTTAATTTTTGCTTTAAACATTTTACGATCTCTATGAATATCTGTTTTTGCTTGGGGTAAACGTTCTTTTTCGTGTTGATAAAACCAATGTAAAGCTTCTATTTCAGATGTCTCTGCTTCCAGAGCCCCATACCAAACACCAAAATCGGCTGTATTAAACCGACCGATATTCCATTGAATTTGATCAAAAATGGCCAAGGTGCTTGTTGTATCACCGTACTGAAATACTCGGTTAACCTGAGAAATGCTGTGATCAATATTACTGGTTTTATTTTCCCAATATTGCACTACGGCCTTATCAGACTCATCTAAGTTAAGATCATCCAGTAAGTCTTGACTTGGAAAACAAGTAGTTATATTCCGATAACTGTCACCTTCCCATGCTGAAATAACAGAAAAATCTATCATCAGTAAGCTACACGCAAATTATCTAACATTCTTCTAAGGGTAAAAAGTCGTTGAAAAGATGCTTTCGGATCTTCTTTTAGAAAATCAATGGGTGATTTTTTATTCAACAAGCTCCAAGGCTGCTTGATAAAACCATAGACCAGTTCTTTATTGTAGGGATAAAGCATGCGCAGATTTTTATGAATGCCAATCAAGATACCCACCCGCGAAAACTTATCAACATCTTCTGGTATGCTATTTTTATTTTCCAAGTCTAATAAACGCTGCCCATTTTTCTTAATTCCAAGAATGAGCGCTTGTTCTTCGCGATTAAGCTTGTATAACTTTACAATAGACCAAAATGCTTTACCTAAAACGCTTGCTTCCTGAGCATAGTTTTGAGTTTCAATGGTTTCATTTTTTTTCATATCTATAGAATACCATATCTTTTATATGATTTCATTACTTAATTTAACTAATAAAATTAATTATTTAAAATTATAAATGTTTTTACATATGATTTCACTGTATTTTATGTATTGATGGTACTTTTTAATAATGCTAAAAGATTTCCTTTTTGCATTTTTAAGATCGTGCTATAGATATGCCATGAAAGCCATTCGTTTTATTTTAGGAAAACTAATCTTATTTTTTAATGCTATTATCCCTACCAAAAAATTGGTAGAACGCAATGCTGAGCAGCAAAAACTTGCTGACGCTCAAACGCAAAACTACAGTATTTACCAGTTTGAAGCTTGTCCCTTTTGCGTCAAGGTCAGACGCCATGTCAACGCCCTTAATTTAAAAATTGAGTACAAAGACGCCAAAAATGATCCCCAAGTAAGAGAAGAATTGTTAAGCAAAGGCGGAAAAGTTCAGGTGCCGTGTTTAAAAATTGTAGAGGGTGAAAGTGAAGTCTGGATGTATGAATCCAATGCAATCATTGACTATCTAAACCAACAGTTTCAAGTCGAAGCCGCATGAAACCTATTCTCCCTCATTGACTTGAAAAATTCCTTCGGTTCCTTTAACTTCATTGGTAGCGGCATCGATATATATGCCACGCGACATTGACCAAATTTCATCTATGTTAAATGGATGTGTCCTTGAACCATCTCTTAACAAAGATGATAAAAAAGCATTTTGACTGGGGGCTACATACTCTCCATCTGTATCAGCATACGCTACCAATAACATGGATTCTCCGTTATTGGCACCAACCGCTGCCTGAAATGCTGGGTCTTCAAAAGCAACCAGGTTAAAGTAACCTGCTGAATCACCATTGATAGAAATAATTGTGTCATTGGATGATAAACTTATCCCAGAATTTAATGGAATTGCTGTTGCTCCTAAATTGGTTAAACCTAAAACTCCGTAATCCTCATAAGTACTTACCATGTCACAACTGTCGTTGGTAAAAACTTGGCTACCATCAAGAGAATATGCATAAAGATAGCCTTTACGACCTGCTGGGGGTACAGAAAAATCATTCATGTCTTCACCAGCATCACACTCTTTAGTCAAACAGTGAAAGGATGACACAGGACTAAAGCGTGGATTTGGAAGACAGGGCGTATTAGCATTGTAAAGAAATGGTTGTTCATTGTAGAACACCATTTGAGAGTCATAAAGTTGTTTGAGCTTTAAACTTGCTTCACCTTGTTTGGCTTTTTGAAGATATCGCTGTATAACAGGTATGGCTACAGCTGCCAAGGAAGCAACAATAAGCATAGATACAAAAAGTTCTACTAGCGTAAACCCTGATATATTATGTTTTTTTGTTGTTTTGGTCATAAAAAGAAGGCACATTTTCAAATTATAACATAAACACAACTGTACCACTAAAATAATAATCCAAAAATATCAAACAATACAGCCTGTTACTTACACATGTTTTCTATCATCTGAATTATAAAGTTTTTAAAATACATACGATATAATAGCTAAACTCTATATTTTTTTCAGCATTCATTTTTGCTTTCACTTGTTTTAGATTATATGTATTTTAGAATACTTAAGATATTATTAATTGTCTTGAACGTAAAAAACCAGCCTGGCAAAAGCCTAGGCTGGTTTTTTTGAGTTTAAAGCGGCGACGTCCTACTCTCCCACAGGGCTCCCCCTGCAGTACCATCGGCTCTGAAAAGCTTAACTTCCGTGTTCGGGATGGGAACGGGTGTGACCTCTTCGATATTGCCACCGCAAACTTTGCTGTAATAATCCTATGATTAACTACAGACTTAATGTTTGCAATTTTGTGTTTTTGTATATCTTTACAATACCCGGATATTCATTCAATTCAATGACTAAGCCGCACGTGCAATTAGTATCAATTAGCTTCACACATTGCTGCGCTTCCACACTTGACCTATCAACGTCCTAGTCTAGAACGGCACTTTAGGAGACATAAAGTCTCAGGGAAATCTAATCTTGAAGGCTGCTTCCCGCTTATATGCTTTCAGCGGTTATCATTTCCGCACGTAGCTACCCAGCTATGCTCCTGGCGGAACAACTGGCTCACCAGCGGTGCGTCCATCCCGGTCCTCTCGTACTAAGGACAGCGCTTCTCAAATTTCCTGCGCCCACAGCAGATAGGGACCGAACTGTCTCACGACGTTCTAAACCCAGCTCGCGTACCGCTTTAATTGGCGAACAGCCAAACCCTTGGGACCTTCTTCAGCCCCAGGATGCGATGAGCCGACATCGAGGTGCCAAACCTCCCCGTCGATGTGAACTCTTGGGGGAGATCAGCCTGTTATCCCCGGCGTACCTTTTATCCGATGAGCGACGGCCCTTCCATGCGGGACCGCCGGATCACTAAGACCTACTTTCGTACCTGCTCGTCTTGTAAGACTCGCAGTTAAGCTCTCTTATGCCTTTGCACTCAACAGCCGGTTTCCAATCGGCTTGAGAGAACCTTTGCGCGCCTCCGTTACTCTTTGGGAGGCGACCGCCCCAGTCAAACTACCCACCAGACAGTGTCCCAAAACCGGATAACGGTTCGTGGTTAGAATTCCAAATAAATCAGGGTGGTATTTCAAGGTTGACTCCACTACAGCTGGCGCCATAGTTTCAAAGTCTCCCACCTATCCTACACAGATTTATTCAAAAGTCAGTGTCAAGCTATAGTAAAGGTGCACAGGGTCTTTCCGTCTTGCTGCGGGTAGAGAGCATCTTCACTCTCATTTCTACTTCGCTGAGTCCCTGGTCGAGACAGTTGGAAAGTCGTTACGCCTTTCGTGCAGGTCGGAACTTACCCGACAAGGAATTTCGCTACCTTAGGACCGTTATAGTTACGGCCGCCGTTTACCGGGGCTTCAGATCGTAGCTTCGCCGAAGCTAACCACTCACCTTAACCTTCCGGCACCGGGCAGGCGTCAGTCCCTATACATCGTCTTACGACTTAGCAGAGACCTGTGTTTTTAGTAAACAGTCGCTTTCCACATTTCACTGCAACCAATCAATGCTTATGGCGGCATCGCCCACATTAATTGGCACACCTTCTCCCGAAGTTACGGTGCTATTTTGCCGAGTTCCTTAACCAGAGTTATCTCAACGCCTTGGAATATTCTTCCCACCCACCTGAGTTGGTTTACGGTACGGGCTACAATCTTAGCTCGCTTAGAGAATTTTCTTGGAAGCATAGAATCATCACAAACGCTTCATCCGTAGAATCCACGCCACATCACTGCTCGCCTTAACGATCTTACGGATTTACCTATAAGATCTAGCTACCTGCTTATACAGCCTAATCCATCAGACTGCGTGACTATCTTTCTCCGTCCTCCCATCGCTCAAACGCTAAAACCGTAGGTACAGGAATATTAACCTGTTTTCCATCGACTACGCCTTTCGGCCTCGCCTTAGGTCCCGACTAACCCTAAAAGGACAAGCCAGCCTAGGAAACCTTGGGTTTACGGCGGACAGGATTCTCACCTGTCTTCTCGCTACTAAAGCCAACATATGCTCTTGAAGTCCCTCCAGCAGTCCTCTCGGTCTACCTTCAGCGGCAACTTCAATGCTCTTCTACCGATCATGTAAACATGATCTCGTAGCTTCGGTGGTATGCTTAGCCCCGTTGAATTTTTGGCGCAGAATCACTTGACCAGTGAGCTATTACGCTTTCTTTAAAGGATGGCTGCTTCTAAGCCAACCTCCTGGCTGTTTATGCGTTTCCACATCCTTTTCCACTTAGCATACACTTGGGGACCTTAGCTGACGATCTGGGTTCTTTCCCTCTCGACCACGAATGTTATCACCCGTAGTCTGACTCCCAGGATAACTCTTAACGGTATTCGGAGTTTCATAGGGTTTGGTAATCTGGTAAGACCCCTAGCCCTTTGAGTGCTCTACCCCCGTTAGATAAACCTGAGGCTATACCTCAATATATTTCGAAGAGAACCAGCTATCTCCAGTTTTGATTAGCCTTTCACTCCTACCCACAGCTCATCCGAACATTTTTCAACATGTCCCGGTTCGGTCCTCCACGCAGTGTTACCTGCGCTTCAACCTGGCCATGGGTAGCTCAACTGGTTTCGGGTCTACAACCTGCAACTGAATCGCCCTTGTCAGACTCGCTTTCGCTACGGCTGCGTCTATAAGACTTAACCTTGCTACAGACTGTAACTCGTTGGCCCATTATGCAAAAGGTACGGGGTCAGGCGTGTCAGAGACATTGCCCTCCCCCTGATTGTAAGCATACGATTTCAGGACTATTTCACTCCCCTCGTCGGGGTACTTTTCACCTTTCCCTCACGGTACTAGTTCACTATCGGTCACTCGGTAATATTTAGCCTTAGAAGATGGTCCTCCTAGATTCACACAGGATTTCTCGTGTCCCGCGCTACTTGGGAAATCTTCAAAGAGACAACAAGCTTTTGTTTACCGGACTATCACCGTCTATGGTCAGTCTTTCCAGACTGTTCAACTAACAAGTTGTTTTGTAACTCTTTGCACTTACTGTAATAAGTGCGAGAAGCTCCCGCAACACCAAACAATCGAAGCTTACAGGCCATATGATTAATTTGGTTTAGGCTATTTCCATTTCGCTCGCCGCTACTTTGGAAATCTCAATTGATTTCTATTCCTCTAGGTACTTAGATGTTTCAGTTCCCTAGGTTCGCTCTACCATGCCTATATATTCAGCACGGAGTAGTGGGCTCTTAACCCCACTGGGTTTCCCCATTCAGACATCACCGGATCAAAGCTTATTTCCAGCTCCCCGATGCTTATCGCAGGTAATCACGTCTTTCATCGCTTCCGAGTACCAAGGCATCCGTCGTATGCTCTTAGTAGCTTAGCCATTGAATTGATAAGAATATCCAAGTATATTGTATTGATATACTTAAATTATTTGAATAATTAATTAAAACACAAAATTTCAAAGATCAGGAAATACAATAACAATCATATTTCAAAAACTGGTGGAGGTGAACGGGATCGAACCGATGACCTACGCGTTGCAAACGCGTCGCTCTCCCAACTGAGCTACACCCCCAGACTAGCTGTTAAGGGTTTGGGCTTAAGGCTTAGCTATTAGTAAACTAAGCTTTTTACTTAAAGAACTAATCTCCCTAAAAGTTAACCCCAAAGTCTCAAGCGTTAAGCCTTAGCATGGTGGGCCTAGCTAGATTTGAACTAGCGACCTCACGCTTATCAGGCGTGCACTCTAACCAACTGAGCTATAGGCCCCTATTCGTTTACCAAATTATGCCGGCTACTTTACTTTCGTTCGTTCAGGTTTTTACAAACCTTTTCTCATTCGAGCTCGTATTCGAGCAAAATTTGACGACATAAAAGGCTGATTAGCCTGCATGTTGGCGTCGAACCATTTCCTCAATCAAAGAACATTCAAGTCCTTCAAAACTGAATACAGTAAATATACAAATTTTTGTGCGTTGACCTAAGTCCGAAATATCCGAAGACATTCGACTTACTCCTTAGAAAGGAGGTGATCCAGCCGCAGGTTCCCCTACGGCTACCTTGTTACGACTTCACCCCAATTACCGACCAGACCGTAAATACTGGAAGACCCAGCATCCTCTGGTCCAATCAACTTTCGTGGTGTGACGGGCGGTGTGTACAAGGCCCGGGAACGTATTCACCGCAGCTTGCTGATCTGCGATTACTAGCGATTCCAACTTCATGGAGTCGAGTTGCAGACTCCAATCCGAACTGAGGCCGACTTTTTGCGATTGGCTTACTCTCACGAGTTCGCAGCGCTTTGTATCGACCATTGTAGTACGTGTGTAGCCCTAGGCATCAAGGGCCATGAGGACTTGACGTCATCCCCACCTTCCCCCGGTTTGACGCCGGTAGTCTCTCCAGAGTTCCCAACTTAATGATGGCAACAAGAGACAGGGGTTGCGCTCGTTGCGGGACTTAACCCAACATCTCACGACACGAGCTGACGACAGCCATGCAGCACCTGCTTGACAGTGTTCCGAAGAACAAGAAATTCATTTCTGAAAATCGTCTCTCAAGTTTCTAGCCTAGGTAAGGTTCTTCGCGTTGCGTCGAATTAAACCACATACTCCACCGCTTGTGCGGGCCCCCGTCAATTCCTTTGAGTTTTAATCTTGCGACCGTACTCCCCAGGCGGATAACTTAATGCGTTAGCTGCGACACCGAAAGGGTCAATACTCCCGACGTCTAGTTATCATCGTTTACGGCGTGGACTACCAGGGTATCTAATCCTGTTTGCTCCCCACGCTTTCGCGCCTCAGCGTCAGTAACTATCCAGAAAGCCGCCTTCGCCTCAGATGTTCCTCCTAGTATCTACGAATTTCACCTCTACACTAGGAATTCCGCTTTCCTCTCTAGTACTCTAGTTTGGCAGTATCCGATGCAGTTCCTGAGTTGAGCTCAGGTATTTCACAAACAGACAGACCAAACCGCCTACACGCCCTTTACGCCCAGTAATTCCGAACAACGCTTGCACCCTCTGTCTTACCGCGGCTGCTGGCACAGAGTTAGCCGGTGCTTCCTTTGAAGGTACCGTCAAGGCAAAAGGTATTAATTTTTGCTTTTTCTTCCCAACTGACAGAGCTTTACAACCCTAAGGCCTTCATCACTCACGCGGCGTTGCTGGATCAGGCTTTCGCCCATTGTCCAATATTCCCCACTGCTGCCTCCCGTAGGAGTCTGGACCGTGTCTCAGTTCCAGTGTTGCTGATCGTCCTCTCAGACCAGCTAAGCATCTTTGCCTTGGTAGGCTTTTACCCCACCAACAAGCTAATGCTCCGCGGACCCATCCCTAGGTGATAGCATATAAATAGAGGCCACCTTTTACCACTGTACCCGGAGGTTCTGTGGTCACATAAGGTATTAGCACCCCTTTCGAGGTGTTGTCCCTTGCCTAAGGGCAGGTTATCCACGTGTTACTAACCCGTCTGCCACTGTACTCATTTCCGAAGAAATTTTCTCGTTCGACTTGCATGTGTAAGGCACGCCGCCAGCGTTCGTTCTGAGCCAGGATCAAACTCTCGTGTTAAATCCTGAGAACGATACTAACGTATTGTTTTGTATTTGTTCTCGTTTTACTGTTGCTTAAGTCAAGCTTAAGCTTTTAAAATTGAACGTAAGTTCCACACAAAAATATGGTTTGTATATTTTTGGCTGTATTCAGTTTTCAAAGACCTGACAAACACTTTTGGTTTGTTGTTGGACGGACAGTTATACAGATTTGATTCTTCACTGTCAAACAAAAAAATGTTTTTTTTGTTTTTATCGCTTAACTAAGCAGTTGCTTTTTGTTCTTACGATTCCGTTAAGGTTGGGATGGTATACAGATGTGACTTTTCCCTGTCAAACAAAAAAAATGTTTTTTTTGTTTTTATTGTATTTTTTTTTAAGTTGCTGTTTTTATTAACTTAAAAAAGAGTATTTCTTAACGAATTAAGCTTATAAAGCGCTGTTTTATTTTTTGCAAGTCCTTTTCTTTTTTAAATGCAAAAAACAAGGTGTCATCACCAGCAATAACACCCGTTATTTCTGGCCAGCCCATGGCTTCTATCTCTACAGAGATAATAGGGGCACAACCTAAAATACCCCTTACCACTAAAAGATGGGGCCCAGCCTGTTCTACATAGTGAATTCTTTCTTTAAAAATTCGTTCCCATGACGCTGAAAGATCATTAGAGTCACCTTCTAAACAATATATGTTCCCCTTTTTAACAATGGCCAATTCACGCATATCTCTACTTATTGTTGCCTGACCCGCCATAACACCTTTCTTTTTTAAAGCTGAAATCAAATCTCCGTGCGAGGATAAATGTTGCTTTTTAATTAATTCAATTAAGATAGACTGTCTTTTTTCTTTGTTCATACTCTCCTCAATATTTGTTCTTTTACCTTATAGACCTTAGATCTTGAAATTTTTAAGCCTAAACAAGATGAATAAATATTCATTGACATATGAATATTTATTCATTAAATACTTTTTATTTAAAAACAAACTTTTAACCAGGGGGTATTCCATGCGTTTTTATATATTACTACTACTTGCACTTTCTAGTGCTGGCTTTGCCCAATCTAGAGGCCGATGCGGAGAGATTATTAACAATCAAAGCTTATCTCAAGAGCAGCAAAACTCTATTTATGATGCAAATGACTTCATTGATCTGAATGCTGTTACCAAGTTTATTCGCGGTGAACATGTTATTATCTATTATAAGGATCAAAACTACTCTACAGCGAACTATACTTTTTCAAGATATAGACCTACTGGCAACAACAACAATGAAGATATACAATTTGTTAGGATGATTCGTGGTGAAGAAATTATCATTTGCCAAGGTAGCGAATGTTACAAAGGCGTTCCAGCTGATGCATATCCAAAAAACAAACCATCAGACAACTCTACACAAGCAAGAACTTGGGAGCAACCTTGTCGAGGCATTGATGACAGCCGCGAGTGTAGACAAAACGGAAGAGGTTACTGAAAACTTAATTAAATTTAAGCCACTTTCTTTTACCTATCTTAATGGCATCGCCAGTTTTAAATGCTGGCGATGCATTGGCATCATTTAAAACCCTAGCTTCACTTATACTTTTTCCTGCCTCTATCAATTTAACCGCATTTTGCTGACTCAAGCGCCGAGCCTCAGATTTTGAAGCAACAACCTTTGCCAAGCATAAAATATCTGCAAGAGATTTATCTTTGCATTCTGATACATCAATACTTGGCATGTCTTCAGGCATATCACCTTGCTTAAACTGGCTATCAAAGTTAATAGCTTCTTGTTCAGCTTGATCTTTAGTAAAAAAACGAGTCACCACCTCTTTAGCAAAATTTATTTTTGCTTGCTTTGGATGCACAACAGCTTGTTGAACATTTTTTTTTAATTTTTCTAAATCTTCTGTACCGATATCTGACAACAATTCATAGTACCTCAACATCAAATCATCTGAGATGCTCATTAATTTACCAAACATGTCTTTTGGCTTTTCATCAACACCAATGTAGTTGTCATAAGATTTAGACATTTTTTGTACACCGTCTGTGCCTTCCAATAAAGGAACCGTCATAATCACTTGCGGATCTAGGCCATAAACTTTTTGTAATTCTCTACCCATCAATAAATTGAACTTTTGATCATTGCCGCCCAGTTCAATATCTGCTTTTAAGGCCACTGAATCATATCCTTGCAGTAAGGGGTACATGAACTCTCTAATTGAAATAGACTGCTCCGCTTTAAAACGTTTGGCAAAATCATCTCTTTCCAACATACGGGCCACTGAATAATGGGTGGTAATTTCAATCAACTGAGCGGCACTGAGTTGATCAAGCCACTCACTGTTAAACTTAACCTGGGTTTTTTCTGAATCTAAAACTTTAAAGACTTGCTCTTTATAGGTTTGAGCATTGTTTTGAATATCTTGCTCTGATAATGCAGGTCTAAGCTTTGAACGCCCCGTTGGATCACCAATACGCGCCGTAAAATCACCAATTAATAAAACAACCTCATGCCCGAGTTGTTGAAACTGCCGCATCTTCTGCAACAACACCGTGTGTCCCAAATGAATATCAGGTGCAGTTGGATCAAAACCAGCTTTAACGCGCAAAGGACGATTTTCTTTTTTGGCCAGGGCCAGCTTTTTTTCTAAGCCCCCTTTTGGTAAAATCTCAACTGTGCCTCGTTGTAATAACTCTAAATCATCATTCATGTTTTACGATTTAAACGCTTCATGTCCAGAGATCAATTATTTGTATAGCTTTGTGTAAAGTTTATTCAATCGTAGCTTTTTCCCTTAAAGTTTATGCCAAAATAACCGCAAACAAAAAGTGCTGTAACTCAAAATATTTTGCGCCCATTGTTTTATCTCTATGGCAATATACAAAAGATAATCATTTTTATAGGCTTTGAATCATGCTATAAGCATAGATTATGAAGCGAGTATCCATTTATCTAAACATTGTTCTAGGCCTATGCTTGGTCTACAATTTTTATCAAATAAGACACTTGAACCTGTCAGTGCAAAACTTAAAAAAGGACGCCTTTTCATCACAAACAGAAAAAAGCACCTCTGTTGCTAACAACGAAAAAAATGCTGTTGCTTCACCAGCCATTCCTTATGACAACAAACATATTTTATCGGTTTTGGATTACTTACAAGAAGAAATTGATCATTTGAAAAACAGAGCCCAAACCAAGCTTCCCTCGGCAAACAATAATGCCCATGATGAGCAATCAAAAATAAATGATTTCCCTAAACTTGAATTAAACAGCCATGACCATAACAGTGACCGTTATTTATCTGCAGAAGAAGCAAAATTAAGTCAACTCAACTTTAATAGTTACGATATTGATGAAGATGGTAAAATTTCAGATAAGGAGATTGACTCAGCTAAAAAACGCCTAGACAAAGCTCAACGCCATGTTCAAAAACGAGATCGTGCTGACGGAGCGTTCCCCATTGAACACAACGCCTGGTCAAGAAGTCAAAAAGAGTTTAATTTCATTGATCAAAACAATGATTTAATGATTGATGAATCAGAGTATATTCATTACCTTTCTCAAGCAAAGCAACAACTGAGACGCTTTGATTACAACAGAGATAGCTGGATCAGTTTTGATGAGTTTGGCCAAGGAGAAGCTCGCTTTGCACAAATTGATCATGATTCAGATCAAAAAATTTATGAACATGAAATACGCAAAGCCATGTATCGTGGTTTTTGGTAGAGTTTAAATTTGCTTTTAGGCTAAATAAATTAGCTCAACAGTCTTGTTTAAGGTAGAGTCTACCTTAATAATTAGTTTTAAACTTATAACGTTATGGCATTTTTGCCAGGGAGTTGATTTAAATGAAAATCTTAAAATCGTTAAGCTTTGCAGCTTTTTTTGCTGCTGGTTTATTATCTTTAAGCGCTTGCAATTCAGACAAAGCAGTTCACAGCAATATTGTTTATGCGCAAGCAGGTCCAAAAAAAGACGCTGTTGAAACCTTGGCCAAAGTCAATGGTGAAAGCATCAATGAAAAGTCGCTTTTAAACTTTTTGCAAGGCCCATTAAAAAGCCAATACCTTAAAGTCCAGTCAGAGTTCTATGCCACGCAAACCAATGCTTTGGATGAAATGGTCCTAGATAAACTGTTAGAAGTGGAAGCTAAAAAACAAAAAATATCTAAAGCTGACCTTCTAGCCAAAGAGGTTACCAAAAAAGCTAAAAAAGTTTCAGACTCTGAAATTAAAAGCTTCTACGATGACTATGTTGAAAAAATGAAAGGCAACCCCAGATTTCAAGCCCCTCCTTTTGATGACAATGTCAAAAACCAAATTCGTCAAAGTTTAGAAGGCCGCAATAATGCAGAAAGAAAGCAAGCTTACTTCAATGAATTAACCCACAAGTATGAGGTGACTTACTACACAAAGCCACCACGCGTTGACGTAGCCTCAGGCAATCTTCCTGCTAAAGGCAAAGAAGACGCAACAGTGACCATTGTTGAGTTTTCTGACTTTGAGTGTCCGGCTTGTCGCGGAGCTTTTGAAACTGTAGAAAAAGTAATGAAAGCCTATAAAGGTAAAGTCAAACTTCATTTTAGAGACTTTCCTTTAAGCTTCCACAAAAAAGCCAAACCTGCGCACAATGCTGCCCGTTGTGCCAATGACCAAAATAAATTTTGGTCCTATCATGACGAGCTATTTAAAAGCTCAACCTGGGTTCAAGCTGCTAATGAAGCTGCTGCAATCAAAGAGTTAAAAAATATCGCTAAAAAACTCAGATTAGATCAAAAGAAGTTTGATGCCTGTGTTGATGGCAAAACGCACTATGCAAAAGTCGATGAAGACTTTAAAGCTGGGCAACAAGTCGGTGTTGCTGGAACTCCTGCTTTTTATGTCAATGGTATTCCGCTACCTGGGGCGGTTCCCTTTGAACAATTCAAAAAAGCTATTGATGCTGAGTTAGCACGCAACAAAAAGTAATTCTTTGTATACAAACTATACAATCAAAAAGCCTTGGGCATAAGTGCTCAAGGCTTTTTTAATGGCTCTTAATTTTTGATTTTTCTTATACAAGATAAAATTGGAAAGGAAATCACATTAAGCATGATATCTTAAGCCAGTCGCACTGCATGCCTCCTGAACTTATTTCCAGCCTAGTAGCTATAAAATGTAACAAATCTAATTAGTCAGATTAATTATAAACTAGACTTCTTTATTATACAGTTTTGCATTGTAGATGAGGTGAAGGTAACGAGATTGCCCAACAAGAACATAGTCACTAATGACCTTAGAACAAAAATAGTCCAAAGCCTTTGGTTCAAAGCTTATACTTAAAGAGCCGTTGCTGCGGTTATCCAAGACTTGAATTGCAAAATCATGACTTTTATCAGACTGCTGATCGCCAAGTGTTAAAACAAAATGCTCCCAACATACTCGTCCATACTTTTCATTGTTGCCGCACTCTTTTGCTTTTGAAGATTTAATTTCCCAGGAACCCACCGTTTTTTTAAAAATTTGGTCTTTTTTTAGATCAAAAAGCTCATTCAGCCCTGCTGTGTAGCCCATATTTATATTTTTAAATTTTTGAGCAAGTTGCGCCTGGTCAGGATTGTTAGAATCCAAGACAATGATTTTATGACTTGTTTGCGCAGACATGCTTGTCACTAAAAGTACAAGACATACGCTACAAAGATAAATGATTTGTTTCATAGGCTTCTCCAAAAGTTTCATTAATTTTATAGATTTAAGCAAGCGCATGCCTCAAAGTCAAAGCGACATGATGTAGCTGTGCATAGTTGATGTTGCTGTGTGGCATTTGTTTATTCAATATCATTTATACGCTCAATCATTTTTCTTGCTTTTAAAAGTATTTTTTAGACCTTATGAACCTCTTTATGACACTGCTTCTTCTTTAGTACGTTGAGAGGTAATATTGTGCAGCCAAATGCTTTGGGTCAAGGTCCACGGCTTGTTGAGCATAGGCTTTGGCTTGATCATAATTTTTTTCTAGATGTGAAAGCATGGCCAAGTGAAAAAGTGTATGCGGATCTTTTTGTATTGTATTGGCTAAATCAAAATAGTGCTTGGCTGAATCTGTGTGCTTTAAATCATAGTAAGCGTAATTTGCTATCCAATGAAACATAAATGCTTCCCGGTTTTCTCTGGCAACTGTTTCTGCTTGACTATAAAAAGAGCGTATCAAAGCATGGGTATTGGGAAAGCTCTTTAAAACACTGGCCAAAAAGAAACTGGCATAGGGATCTTGATTGCTTCTTATATCTTCAAAAAACTCTGCAAAACTTTTATCGTAAACTTTGTCTTCAACAAGATCCGGCAAATTAACAATAGAGGTCACACCTCCTTGTATATAGCGTTTCTCATTTTCATTGGCTTGATCATGCCATATCTTGGGTAAATGGCTTGTGCCCTGACTGCTTAACAAGCCAATGGCTTGTAAGTTTTGACTGATCACCAACCCGCCACTTTTTCCTCCCATGGGATATGATTCAGGACTTATAAGGTATGCCGGAGACTTTAAAGCATTTCCGCCATTTAACTGGTCTACAGTTCCCACAGCAAAAACATGCTCAGTCTTATCCAAATGAACTTCTCCTTGGCAACCCGGTAAAACCATAACGGTGTCATCTAATGTCACCGTGGTTTGCCTAAGCTCCTGTGTGATGGGACTTATATTAGAGTAAGCATGCTCTTCAAGTTCCAAAATAATGGTATCGTACGCTGTATTTTTGTGAGAAATGTTTTTTGCAGCTATTTCTGTTCCATCACTGAGTATAATGGTTGCAGCATCTGAACCCACCACACAATGTGCCGCTGTTGCAACATGTTGCTGATCAAACACAAAAAAGCCTGAACAGTCTGTTTGCGTGACTTGCGCGTCTACACTAGAAAAAATAAACTTTTTATTCACTTTGACTGTAACAACCGTATTTCTGAGCAAATTGCTTAAGTTTTTCACGGAAACATTAAGTTTTTTTGCAGCCATGGCAATATTTTCATCACTACAGTTTACAGGTAAAGATAAGTTTGGCTTGGCACTTAGACTTGTCCAGCATAACAAAGCAATAACACTTAACTTTAATTTTTTTATGCTTGTTTTTTTCATATTTTGATTCTCACTAATTTAAACGCTCTAAATCTTAAACAAATCGTGCATTTTAAGTTTACGGCGTAAAAACTTAAGAAAAAACAAATCCCTTGCAGCGAGTTTTGCTTGGTTTTGCCAAGCATGTACCTAAGCCGGTAGAACTTGTTTTTTCTCTTGTTATCCCTTCAATTTAAAGCACGATAAAATCGGTACTCACTCTCTACTCTATGCTTTTACTCACTTAAGATAAGTCCGCCCTTGATGCTTCTGTCATTGTTTGAGTAGTTGCCAGGATAATACACTTCCCACTGGACGTTTTCACCCAAGCGCTGACTTTTCTCATCTGCCAATGCTTCACACATGAGTTTAGCTACATCTCTGGCATGTATGGCGTTTATTTTAAACTTTGCATCTTCGGTTTGTTTTTTTACAAGATAAGCTTGATAAACTTCTTGGTGAACGGCCAAACCAATATGAACAAAAGTTATTTCTCGATCAACATTCTCTGCAAAACTTGCTCTTGAAGACCAGTTATAGTTGAATTGATTTTGATCAGTAAGAGTTAAACCACATACTTTTAAGTTATAATAAGTTAATACTTCAGGCTCATCTTTATAGTCATAGCCTAAATAAACAAAACCACGGGTATAGATGTACATGTCTTCTAAGTGGGTGCAAACCTGCTCATGATGATGGCTTCTTTGCTCGCACTCATCTTTTTCTGGAATAAACTTGGCCACAAAGCGTGCAAATGAACTCTCACTGATACGATCATCATTTCTAAGTTTTACCTGACACCCCGTCTTACTTAAGCCATCAAAAATTTGTGCATCTCCATCATTTTCAAAAGCATATTTGTGCATAATTCTCTTGGCTTCTTGTTGCTCTTGAACCACTAAATTTTGTTTCTGGATAATACACTGTCCAGCAAAAAGACTGCTGGAGATAAGCAAACTTGATAACAATAAACTAAACTTTATAATATAATTTTTCATAACTCATTTCCCTTCATGATTAATGATCGCGATTTATACCATGCATTGCGTTATTTTACAAGTTTATCTAAGTGTATCAATCTTATGGCGAGCAAAAAGCATGAATCTATCTCAATTTACTGAATTAATTAGAGTTCTTCATAAGATTATGTCATTATAAAACTATACGAAATCTATAAACCCTTAATTTTATTTGAAGGATGCATGTATGCAAGACATAAATATTGACGCTATTTCTATTCCAGAAGTTTTACCTTTGTTACCGGTTAAAGATGTGGTGCTTTTTCCATCGGTTATTCTCCCTTTATTTGTGGGTAGAGAGAGCTCTATTCAAGCTGTTGAAGCTGCTTTATCTAAGGATAGATTATTGTTTTTAAGCTCACAAAAAGATCCTTCAGCGGAAGTGGTTACACCCGATGGCGTATATCAAATGGGTTGCGTGGGTATGATCATGCGCATGCATAAGCTCCCGGTTCCCGATGGACGCATTAAAATATTGGTGCAGGGTGTACGCCGAGCGATGATCAAAAAAGTGGTCAAAGAGAGCCCTAATTTTTATGCCAAGATTGACCCCATTCCTCTACCTGACGTAGAAGCACAAAGGGTTAAACTTGAAGCCATGATTAGAACGGTTAAAGAACTGTTAGAAAAAATCGTCTCGCACGGTAAGATTCTTTCTCCTGAAATTTTGATTGTTTTGGATGATGTTAAAGATCCCGGTCGTTTGGCAGATTTGATCTCATCTTATTTGGGACTAAAAGTAGAAGAAGCTCAGCCTATTTTGGAAATGACCGATCCTGGCCAACGCTTACAAGCAGTGATGGACCTTTTGCATAAAGAGTTGGATATTCTTTCTGTACAAGAAAAAATTCAAACCGAAGCTCGCGGCGAGATGACCAAAATTCAGCGTGAGTACTACTTGCGTGAACAACTGCGGGCCATCAAAAGTGAGCTAGGTGACAGTGACCCAAAAACCGAAGAAATTGCAGAACTTTCAGAGCGTATTGAAAAGGCAAAAATGCCCAAAGAGGTTCATGAAGAGTCTTTGAAACAGTTGCGTCGTCTTGAAGGTATGCACCCAGATGCAGCTGAAGCTTCTATTGTTAGAACTTACTTAGACTGGATGGTTGAGTTACCTTGGAAAAAATCTTCTAAAGACAACATTGACTTGGTCAAAGCCAAAGAAATTCTTGATGAAGATCACTTTGACTTAGAAAAAGTAAAAGAAAGAATTTTAGAGTTTTTGGGTGTAACCAAACTTAAAAAAAGCATGCGCGGACCTATTTTATGTTTTGCAGGCCCTCCTGGCGTGGGTAAAACCTCTTTAGGACGTTCAATTGCTAAAGCCATGGGCAGAGAGTTTGGCCGTATTGCTCTTGGCGGTATGCGTGATGAGGCGGAAATTAGAGGTCACAGAAGAACTTATGTAGGTGCCATGCCTGGCCGTATTATTCAGAGCATTAAAGCCGCCGGAACCAATAATCCGGTATTTATTCTGGATGAAGTGGACAAATTGGGCTCAGATTTTAGGGGTGACCCTTCTTCAGCCTTGCTTGAAGTTTTAGACCCAGAACAAAACAACAGCTTTAGAGATCATTACCTCAACTTACCCTTTGATTTGAGTAATGTGATGTTTATTGCCACTGCCAACATGATTGACACCATTCCAGCAGCTTTGCGTGATAGAATGGAAATCATTCACTTGTCTGGCTATACTTTGCAAGAAAAGCTAGAAATTTGTAAACGTTACATTTTGCCTAAACAAATCAAAGAAAACGGTATTGAAGAAAAACATATCAGCCTTAATGATGAGGCCTTAAGCATGGTGATTGACCAATACACCCGTGAAGCAGGCTTGCGTAACCTTGAGCGAGAAGTGGCTTCTTTATGTAGAAAAGTAGCGCGTAAGGTAGCAGAAGGTTTTGATGGTCAAAGCAAAATAACGGCAGACAACCTGCATACTTACTTGGGTTCTCCTAAATACATCCCTGAAGCCGAGCAAGAAAACAGTCAAATTGGTGTGGCCACGGGCTTAGCCTGGACACAAGCGGGTGGAGAGATCCTTTTTGTGGAGTCTAGCCTTATGAAAGGCAAAGGCATGTTGACTTTGACCGGTCACCTTGGTGATGTCATGAAAGAGTCTGCCAGAGCTGCCTTAACCTTTGCCAGAGCCAATGCCAAAGACTTAAAAATCAGTGACAAGCTGTTTCAGACTAAAGACATTCACATTCACGTTCCTGCCGGAGCGGTTCCAAAAGATGGACCTTCTGCCGGAGTGACCATGGCTACAGCCATTATTTCTGCTTTGGTGCAAAAACCCATCAACAGAAAAGTCGCCATGACCGGTGAAATATCCCTGCGTGGTCGTGTCATGCCTGTTGGCGGTATTCGTGAAAAAGTTTTAGCTGCCAAACGGGCTAAAATCACCACCATTTTAATTCCTCAACACAATGTCAAAGACTTGGATGAGATTCCACCAGCCTATTTGGAAGGTGTAACCATCATTCCTGTGGCGCATATCACTGAAGTGATAAAGCATGCTTTTTCAAAGAATCCAAAATCTAAAAATGCTTTGGTTTTTGATAACAAAAAGAAAAAAACAAGTCCAAAGACCACTGCCAGAAAAAAAACTTCACGGAGAAAACCACAGGCTACGGCCTAAGTTTATGAAGCAATATTTTCATTGCATGCTTATGGTAAAGGGCTTTGTTGTTTATAACAAAGTCCTTTGCTTTTGCTTTCAAACTTGCAATTACCGTCTGTTTAGACCTAAAATTCCTCCATCATTGTTATGCTCATAGACTCCAGCTTTATTTTAAAACTTATTTTATTTATTTTTCTTTTAGCCTTTTCAGCCTTCTTTGCTGGATCAGAATCAGCTTTATTCAGTCTGGGTAAATTACGTGTTCGCCGGCTGAGATCAAAGAGTCAAAAAACCTATAAAGCTGCAAAAGCTTTACTCGATCAACCCACCAAACTCATTTCTACCCTATTGATTGGAAATGAGGTGGTTAACGCTGCCATTGGTATTGTTGGAACTTCACTTGTTTATCAAATTTTAAAACCTTATGTTTCGCCCTCATGGCTGCCTTTTTTTTCTGTAGCACTGGTTTTGCCGGTTCTTTTAATTTTTGGTGAAATGCTTCCTAAAACCTACGGGCTCAAACGTCCGGAAATTCTGGCTGGCCTCAATGCTTCAGCCTTACAAAAATTCTCTTCTTTGATTAGACCTGTCCGAGACTTAATTGTTTGGGCACCAGAAAAAATACTGCAACTGCTTGGACAAAAAAAGCAAGATCACGACTCTATCAGTGAAGACGTGTTTAGAGCAATGGTTGATACCAGTGCTCAAGAGGGAGTACTGGATACGCAAGAGCAGTCTATCATTCATAATGTCCTCAAGCTTGATGATATTATGGTCAATAAAATCATGACCAGCAAAGAGACCATTGCCTACTTCTATGAAGACACCTTATTGAGTCAGGTTTTTGATGAATTGCAAATCCATGCCTATTCTAGGTTTCCTATTTTATCTCGCACAGAGCAAACGGTGTCAGGTGTACTCTACGCCAAAGATTTATTGAGCATAGAAAACTTTGATGACTCCGTCAGTGCAAAAGACATTATGCGTAAACCCTTATTTATTCAGCCTAAATCCAATGCCCTAGAACTGTTCACTTTGTTCAAACTCAATAAAATGCATTTTGCGGTGGTGAGTAGTGATCATAAAGAAGACTTTCTAGGGGTTGTTACTTTAGAAGATGTTTTAGAGGAAATTTTTGGTGATCTCAAAGATGAACGTGATTTGGAAGATGAGGAAGACCAATGAGCCTTTTTGCAACTTTAAGCATCATGTTCGTTTGTATTCTGCTGGAAGCTTTTTTTTCTGGTTCTGAAATTGCGGTTGTTTCTGTTAACCGCGCTCATTTAAAATTTTTAGTGGATAAAGGCTCTAAAAAAGCCAAAGCATTAAATGAGGTTTTATCCAACCCAGAATGGTTATTGGGTACAACATTGCTTGGAACCAATTTTTCAACCATTACACTGAATGTTGTTGCCACATTATTTGTTATTGAACACTTTGGTTCTCAATATGAATTTTTAACCATTCTGATTACAGCCCCTCTGGTATTGTTCTTTGGTGAAGTCTTACCCAAAGCTTTGTTTCAAAACTTTGCTGATAAAATTGCGCTTGAGCTAATTTTTCCATTGCGTTTTTTTTCCTGGTTACTCAGCCCTTTTATTTTTACAACTTCAAAGCTGGTCAACTGGATTAGTAGAATTTTTGGGGTTCATAAAAACAAACATACACCTTTAATTAACCGTGAAGAACTTGAACTATTGTTTCAAGCCTCTGAACAAAGTGAAACCGGTTTGGCCAAAACCATGGAAAAACAAATGATTGACCGGGTCTTTCATTTTTCTGAAAAAATTTGCAAAGACATCATGATACCCTTGGTGGATATGGTTTCTATCAGCGAAAACTCAACCTTATTGCAAGCAAAAAAAGCCTTAACTGAGCATGGTCATAGTCGTATCCCGGTGTATAGAAAACGTATTGATAATATTGTTGGCTGGCTCACACATCATGATTTACTAAATTTAGATAATCAACACAGCTTGATTACCAAAATTATGCGTAAACCCTTTTATATTCCTGATAATATCAGCATTGATAAACTGCTGATTGATATGCAAAAACAAGCGATTAACTTGGCCATGGTTGTTGATGAATACGGTGGGGTCATTGGTATGATCACCATGGAAGATATTCTTGAAGAAATCATTGGTGATATTGAAGATGAGCACGATGAAAGTCAAAATCATGTTTTTGATGTTGGGAGCAACAGTCTTTTGGTTTCCGCCAGAATCAGTATTGAAGAAATCAATCAATTGATTCCTGATCAAATTCCTTTGGGGGAATACGAAACTCTGGGAGGGTATTTGATTCAAAAATTCAGACGTATCCCCAACCAAGGGGCCAGCATTGAAGACTTATCCATGCGCTTTATCATTGAAGAAGCCACAAAAAAATCCATTGAAACCATCAAAATTGTTACCCGTTCTGACCAAGACCAAGAAAAAAATTGATTCTCTTATGAGACTTGGATAAAGCTTTTGAGGTGTCTACACAAGCTTCAAAAAAAAAATCTTACTCTGGTCCAGAACGTAGACAATACCCTCGCCTGACCTTTGACACCATGGTTGATATCGTTATCAGTGATCATGACTATTTTTTTGATTTTGCTTTAAATTTTTCTGTAGGCGGATTTTTTTTTGAAACAGAAAGAACTTTAAACCTTAATCAGGAAGTGGAAGTTCTTTTTCCTTTACCCTTAGAAAACTGGGTTTATAAAGCACGCGCCATTCCCCTGTGGCATTATAAAAACTTAGATGAAGACAATTACAATCTGGAATCGCCTGAAGGTTATGGCTTTAAAATTATTTCTTTTGCTTCAGAAGAAGATCAGCAACACATCAACACTTACTTTAAAAATCCGCCAGACTTGTCTTTGGCCGATGAAATCGTATAATGATTAAGCGGCTTTTCTTACTAACGTCCAAAATACAAACGCCTTAAACACGTTCCCCAAGCTTCTCCAGGAGAACATTTACTTTTGTAGCCTTGACCTTGATCATAGCTTTTGCTTTCTCTGCGTTCTTGACTTTCATTAAATCCACTTACACAGCTTTGTGACGCAGCTGACGAAGCATTGGCAGACGCCGATTGTTGTGCCTGGTTTAGCCAGGATGCATGAACAGATAACGTCATCAACAGCAAAAAAATAAACATCTTTAAAGCTCGAAACAGCACATCTCTATTTTACCTGCTTTTTGCGTACAAATCAAAAGCATAAAACACTAAACACAAACTACTGTACTTCAATTTTGTACATGTCTTCATCTCAAGGTACCCAAAGGTACCAGCTACCTTTGCTTACCTTTTGCCTGAGTTTTATTGGCAAGCTGTTTTAATATTTTAGGAATGTAGTAGCGCAAGGCCCATGATTGCAATAGTTTGGGTATGTTATTGCCCATATTTAGCTTAAATTCTGTGTGAAATGTAGTATGTTTTTTATTGTTATTGGTTGGTAACACCCACGCTTTGCCTGAAAAAACCTCAAGTTTGCCCTCTTGTTGTTGCCATTGAAACATGTGATTGTTTAGATCCTGCGTTACTTTAACCTGTGTCCAGATATCTTGCCATGGCCATGGGCTATCAATAAGAAGATACACCAAGGCTGATGCGTCTTTTTCCCACACAACCTGACTTTTTTTAACCCTTGGTAACAAATATCGCAGGCTAGAATACTGCTTAAGCAGTTGCCATATTTGAGCTTGCTCAAAAGAATAGTCTGTTTTGGTTTTAATATGGTAAGTGCCCTGATGCTTACTCATCGTAAGCTCTGGTTTAACGACAAGTTTTTCCTCTGCGCTTACTTTATTGACCCCATAAACAAAAATAAACATAAACAAAAGCCCAGACAAACACAATTGAATTTGCCTGCCTATGGGTTTTGAGTTAAATCTTTTATTATGTCCAATGCCAACCATATTGTTTCAGCTCAAGGTAAAGAGTATCACATTGATTGCAAAAAAGGCGATTTGGCTGAATATATTATTTTGGTCGGCGATCCTGCAAGAAGTCAAAAAATTGCCCAGCATTTTGACAGCATTGAATTTGAAGCGCAGCATAGAGAGTACCATTCTTATACGGGTAAACTCAATGGCGTCAGAATCAGCGTGAT
Organism: bacterium; assembly: GCA_022763185.1. Taxonomy (NCBI): domain Bacteria; species bacterium. Next base: position 52,275 of record JALEGL010000015.1, read on the forward strand.
GTCTACCGGCATTGGTCCGGCCAGTATGGAAATAGCTGTCATTGAAGCTTGCCAAATTACGCAAGCACCAACCTTTATCCGCTGTGGCAGCAGCGGTGCTATTTTGGAACACATCAAACCCGGTGATTTAATTATTTCTCAAGCCTCGATGCGCATGGAAGACACCTCTCAATATTTTGTTCCCAATGCTTTTCCTGCTGTGGCCAATTATGAAATATGCAAAGCCTTAGAGCAGCAAGCACAAAAATTAAAGCTGACTTATCATGTTGGCATTACCGCCAGTGCCAGTGGATTTTATGGGGCGCAAGGTCGTTCTGTTAATGGTCTGCCCCAAGCTCAAACCTACAGCACCGAGCAACTCAAACAATGGAAGGTCAGTAATTTTGAAATGGAAACCTCTACCTTATTCACTTTAGCGCATCTTAAAGGTTTAAAAGCTGGCGCAATTTGTGCCGCTTATGCCAACCGCTCCAGCAATACTTTTTTGGATGATGCGTCTCGCACACAAGTAGAAAAAAACTGTATTGAGGTTGCTTTAAACACCATGCTTGATTTGGCCCAACAAGAGAAAGTTCAATAGGTTATCGCTGCATGCTTAATCCTTATCTGGGTGAAATTTTTGCTTTGTCCACAGCCTTAACTTGGGCAAGCTCGGTTATATTATTTAAAAAAGTCAGTGACGATCACGCTGCCATCATCATGAATTTGGGCAAAAACATGGTGGCCTTTGTTGCACTTATCGTCACCTTAATTTTTATGCATAACATGCTTAGCCCTATGCCACGCAGTCATTTTATTTATCTACTGCTTAGTGGGATTGTTGGTATTGGCCTAGCGGACACTTATTTTTTCAAAAGCTTGCAATATGTTGGTGCTGGCTGGATTGCCTTAATCGAATGCTTGTACAGCCCTTTTGTCGTGTTTTTTGCCTGGGCTATTTTATTGGAACAACTGGACGCCATGTTTTTTGTGGGAGGAACATTTATTTTATTAAGTCTGGCCTTACCGGTTTTAAGTAAACAAAGCCTGAGTGTCAGTAAAGAAGCCATGAAGAAAGGAATTTTTTATGGCTGCTTGGCCATGGGCTTGATGGCGATTTCTATAACCCTAATTAAACCCGTTCTTGAAATTTACAGCGTTTTACAAAGTGCCTGTATTCGAATTTTGGGAGGCTTGTTGTTTTTGATTTTTCAAAGCCTGGTTCGATACAAAAAACAAAGTCTTGCTTTAACCAAAAATCTTTTTTCCCAGGGTGGAAAAACTTTTATTCCTGCGGCACTGATGGGATCTTACTTATCTTATATTTTATGGATTGCAGGTTTTAAATACACTCAAGCCAGCAAAGCCGCTTTACTCAACCAAACCAGTACGGTTTTTACCATTGTCTTGGCCTATATTTTTTTAAAAGAACCCATGCACAAAGTTAAACTGCTTTCAATTGCTTTGGCTATTTGTGGGACACTGTTAATCTTAAGTTGAATGCATCGTTTTAATGCCCTCAGTAAATGTAAACAGGATACACAAGCGTTTCATAGGCAAGAACATCAAAGTTGGCATATTCTAAGGGATACGGCAAATCATAGTCCCAGCTTTGGTCAATTTGCACATTCACATGAATGGCATTTCCAATATTGGATCGTATCTCTAAATCATAGTCTCCCAAAAGTGCTGGCTCACATTGAATGACCATGCTGTTTTCATCAAACATGAACCCTGTAAAAAACTCATCGTAATAACAACGAGAAGTATCATTGAATCTTGAAACTCTCTGGTAATTAGGGGTGACCAAATCAAATTCTAAATCGTTGTTGTAGTAGGTTTGCTGCGCATTCCAACTGACCACAAAGCTCAATTGCAAATGACTGTCTGGCAGGTATTCATACTCTTCATAGATTTCATCTTCAATATAAACACCGCATGAACTGGCACTGATTACCAATAATAAAAGAACTATCATGCTTAATAATTTTTTAGGGCTTAGGCTATATATTTTCATCATGCTTTTAAATTAACAAAAAAAAATGAACCCAAAATGAATAATAAATACCGTTTAAAAATTTGTTATTTTTCAGTATATCAGTACAATAAATCTTTATTTATTAATAACTTATATACTTAAAACCTAGAAAGGATTGCACTATCATGAAAAAAACCAGAATTATGCTCAGCATTGTATTGATGTTTTTGATGACCTCATGTTCATCTGATTCAGACGGTAACATCACCGCCATCAATATCTTAGAAACCGGTACCTATAATAACTTGGGGGCTGTAACCATCACAGATTTTGGTAATGATGAAGAAGAGGAACTATTATTTTTAGCATCTAATTCCCCTGAGCCTAATACTGGCGATCCAACAGGCTTTTTCTTTGATTTAACAGCTACTGGTGCCATATCAGACGGCTATAATGATGATATTAATGATGCTTTTGATGATGCCAGCGAATTTACAATTTTAACCGAAGACACCTTTAATGCGGAAACAAATTTTCCCTATAGAGCTGAAAATGATACTGACCAGGCTTATTTAGAAGACGTTGATGGCGATGGAAATGCCGACCAACTGGTCCTTTTAGCAACGACTGACGGTGGTTTAGAAGTGGTTAGAAAAATTTATGTCTTCCCAAGTTATGACTGCCAAGGCGATGCTACAGCATGTGGTGTTGCACGCTATTTGGACTGTGTGACTAACCCTACAATGAGCAGTGCCGATATTGATATCCAAATTGAAAGCGATTTAGGATCTGATGATGATGGCGTTAATGAAGGTACTGCAGATACAACCGACAGTTTAGCGTTTCCATATTATTTTGCTACCAGTGACCCAGGAGAAGATACCAGCGTCGGCTATGTCATTGGTGGACCCTCGGCTCCAGGAGTTCCTGTTTTAGCAGAATATGATCCAGAAGATGATGAAGACTTTTCTTTTAACTGGGGAACAGCAACCATATCTCCATCTCAAAGATCGTGTTTCATGCACTATGTAATTTTAGGAAATACAGAAGAAGATAATGAAGCGGGTGATAATGATGCCTCTGATATTCTTCAACTGGCCCGCAATGTTTATGCCAGCAATCCAAGAGTTGGTATCCTAGCTTCTGAAGATGCCGATATTCGCAACTTTGATCAAGCCAAAGACTTTCAAGTCATTGTTGGCGAGGATGATTCAGTTCCTGGAGATACCCGTGTAACTGTAACAAACACAGATAGCAATGTATCAACAACTGCCCTTTCAACTGCAGATGGAGCATTTACAGCTTATTTACATTGTGACGCAGGAGACAGCATAGAGGTGACCGCCAGCGATTTTTCAAAAAGCTTTGACTGTTAAAAAACCGTCGTCTTAGTTCACTTAGATAAAGAAGCCAGTCCTTGTTAACAAGGCCTGGCTTTTTTATTGAAACAAACACCTTTTCATTCCAAACTATGATTTCCTTTTAGTACACAACTTTATTTATTAATGTTATGATTAATCTTGTGTTCAGCTTCATGCATTATACTAAAATAAATATGAAACATTGCTTCTATAGCTTACTGATTGCATCGACTGTTGTTTTAAATAACAGTCACGGCTTTGCGCAAAGTCGTTTTTATCAGCCCAACACACTGTTGGCTCAAGGCAATTTTTTGGTTAAGCCTAAAAACCAAAGCAGTCGCAAAAACTCCAAGGTCAATAGCTTAGAACAAAAGGCTAAAGCTAGAGCAAGTCAAAGATATAAAGCCAGGGCATTATCTGCGCGTTTGCTGAGCCAAAAGGGGCGCGTGTATGTTTTCAAAGTAAAGCTGCGCAAAAGTGGTCGTATTTTTTCTAAAACCATTGAAATCAGAGATTAGGATGTATGTATGCGTATTGCGATTATTGAAGATGACATCACCATTTTGAACACCTTAAGTGAAGCTTTACGCAAAGAAAAATTTGCTGTTGATGTCTCTAGCGATGGTGAAGAAGGTTTGTATCTTCTCCAGGAATACCCCATAGACCTTGCAATTGTTGATTTGGGTTTACCCAATATGTCTGGTATTGATCTGATCAAACAAGCGCGCAAAGAAGGCTGTAAAACACCGATTTTAATTTTGACGGCTCGGAGCAACTGGCAACAAAAGGTGGAAGGTTTAGAAGCTGGCGCCGATGACTATGTGGTTAAACCCTTTGAATTTGAAGAAATTTTAGCTCGCATCAGAGCACTGTTAAGAAGAACGGGGCAATGGACCGATGAAACCCTGCATTGTCCACCCATCAAACTTAACATGAGCACACATCAAGTTTTTACAGATGATCAAGCGGTTAGCTTGACTACACAAGAATTTAAGCTGCTTAGTTATTTAATGACCTATGCCGGTAAAGTGATTGCTAAAGATAAATTAATTGAACATATCTATGAAGATGATGTCATGCACGAAAGTAATGTTCTAGAAGTCTTTATCCGTAGACTCCGAAAGAAACTGGACCCTGATAATACACTCAAACCCATTAAAACCATTCGCGGTAGCGGTTACCAGTGGGTTCTTCCCCGACAAAATGCATGAAACAAAATTTTTCACTGCGGCGGCGTTTTTTGTATTTATCCAGTGCTCTGCTTTTGGCGCTAATCATAGCTAGTACAGTTGTTCTTGAACGGGTTCATCACCAAACGCAGATAAATGGACAAAAACAAAATGCTACTGCCTTGCTGAATTTATTGATTGCTTCAACAGAACTGGGATCAAAAAATGTATTTCAAGTGGATATAGAAAAATTACCTGAAGCTTTTTTTAATGGTGAGGTGATTGCCCTGATTCAAGAAAGCAATTCGAATCAAATTGTTTGGCAAAGTACTTCAACGCAACTGAACAACTTACCCAAAAGCCCTTTGGGTTTGGGAGAAATATTTTTTAAAAAGTTAAACCCCTTTGTCCAAACCAAGCGTTTTATTGCTAGTTTACCCATGCAGTGGCAAGTGGATGATGAAATATCTTATGATATCACCTTTACTGTTTTGCAAGACGGACAAAGCTTTTTAAATCAGCAGGCTTATTTTCGCTTTAGAGCTATGATTGCTATTTTAATTTTGGGCTGTTTGTTTGTTGTTTTACAATATATTTTTATCAACACCGGCTTTACGCCCATTCAAAAAATTGAAAAAGCCATTCACTCTATTCGTCAAGGAAAGGCCAGTCATATAGATGATACGAGCTCTACACCCCATGAACTTCTTTCCATGATCCAAAGTCTTAACTTACTTTTGGAACATCAAAAAAATGTTAATCTGTCCAGCAAACAAGCGGCAGATGACCTTGCACACAGTCTTAAAACACCTCTTACTGCTTTAAAAAGTCAAATTGAGTTACTGAATACGCTTTCTTCAAAAGAGAAAAAACAGCTTAAAGAACTAATGGATAATGCCAACGGTTTGATTGAAAGAAAACTTTCCTTACTTAAACAGCAGCATCAACCTGCTTTTCTTCATAACGTTGAACTCAAACCCATCATAGAACGCGTTGCCAATGCTTTAAAAAAAACATCCTTCAAGGAAGTTCAATTTAAAATGGATATGGCCACTAGTCTTGAATATCCTATCCATCCAGATGACTTTTATGAATTGATGGGCAGCGTTTTAGAAAATGCCTTTAAGTATGCACAAACACAGATTTCTATCAGCGTAAAACCTGATCAAGCTTCACTTAAGCTCATTATCCACGATGATGGCCAAGGTTTTCCTACTGAAGATCCTATGCGTTTACTGGCCAGAGGCAAACGCTTGGATGAACACTCGTCGGGAACTGGCTTAGGCTTATACATCAGTGAACAAATTGTTCAGCGTTACAAGGGAACCATAAAACTCAGCAATGATTCGGGAGCCAAAGTAAAAATTAACCTACCCTTATGAGTTTTGGAAGACCTATATTCAAAATCTAGGACTGTTCAAACTTCAAGTATAGCGCTAAGGTTTAAGTCTAAAAAAATAATTACTCGCTCTTATTCATTTATGCTATCTTTATATCCATGCGTTATTTATTAAGAATCATTCCTGCTGTTATTTTATTGCAAACTTTATTTTTTAAATTTACTGGCGCTCCTGAGTCTATTTATATTTTTTCAACATTGGGCGTGGAGCCTTGGGGCAGATACTTTGCAGGTGCTTCAGAGCTCGTAGCTGCAATTCTTTTATTAACTCCTGCCACAACGTTTTATGGCAGTCTATTAACGCTAATGATTATGCTTGGGGCCATTGCTTCTCATCTTTTTTTTCTGGGTATTGCTGTTCAAAATGATGGTGGATTACTCTTTATGTTGGCATGTGTTACTTTTTTGTGTGCCAGCCTGAATATTTACTGCTTAAAAAAATGAAACTTCCCTCTAGGTAGACTGTACCTAAAGGGAAGTTTATTATTCAACAGTAGCTGTTATCAGTTACCGATATAGATTCCTGCACCACCTGTACCAAAGTGCAGGTTCCAATATACATCTGTACCATCGTCATAACATCCATCATCAATGAAGTGTACATGCGCAGGCCTTATCACTCTGCGATATATGGGTCTGTAATGCACATGCCTACGATACACTCTACGTCTTACTGGTCTATACACCGGCCTGACATGACGACGACTTCTTCTATGTTGTATATGCTTAACGCTACGCACTGGTTTTTTTATCTGTCGTCTATGCACTCTTCGCTTAGACGAAGCTTTATAACTGTTACTCTGAATTCTTGCTCTTTTTTTGTGTCTTGAATCGGCTGCTTCCACTTGATCTATGGGTAGAAATGCCAGACTGCTCAAGACAAACATCATGGTTAATAATTTTAATTTCATCGTACATTGCTCCTTTCCAGTGAGTATTAAATCTCACTGTGTGCCTTTAATTTAACAATTAAAGCTGAATGCAATATGAACGCAATGACTATATCTTTTCAAGCGCTTGCTTAAAGTCTTCTTTTAAATCCTCTATGTCTTCAACCCCCACAGACAACCTTAAAAGCCCTTGCACAATACCAAGAGAATGACGTTCTTTCTCACTCATAGCTGAATGCGAGCTGGCTGCTGGCCGAGTGATTAAAGACTCTACACCACCCAAACTAGGAGCATGCTGCGGAATCGTTAAAAATTTCATCAATTGTTGGGCTGAGGATTTTCCCCCTTCAACCACAAAAGATACCATACCTGAATATCCTTTAAACCGTTCTATTGCCCATGCATTATTTAAACCTGGATAATAAACAGCTTCTATATTTGCTTGTTTTTGTAAAAACTGTGCCAATTGTAATGCATTGTTATTGTGCACTTGCATTCTTAAACCCAAAGTTTTTAAACCCCGTTGTAAAAGAAAACAAGCATGGCTATCCAAGGTAGCTCCAGATATATCCAAGTAACGTTTACACTGTTTGATTCGCTCTTGATTTGCACATATAACGCCAGCCACCAAATCACTGTGGCCATTTAAATATTTAGTGGCACTGTGGATAATAATATCAAAGCCCAAGCTACTCGGTTTAAAGTTATAGGGCGTTGCAAAAGTATTATCAATCACGCTAAACAAGCCGTACTGACGACAAAACTCAATAACTTTATCCAAATGACCAACATGCATTAAAGGATTGGTGATGCTTTCACAGTAAAATAGACGTGTGTTTTCTTTTATACTATTTTTCCACTGTGTTGCATCATTGATATCAACAAAGCTCACTTCAATACCCAACTGGCTGGCTTTATGAACAAGAAAGTGGTGGGTTCCTCCGTACAAACCCTTTTGAGCAATGATATGATCTCCATGTTGACAATGACTGATAATCGCTGTAGTCACTGCCGCCATTCCAGAAGCACATAATAAAGCAGTTTCTGTCTGTTCTAAACGAGCTAACTTCTTACCCAAACTCTCATGATTGGGTGAGTTATTCAGCCGTAAATATTTAATGTCATTGTAGGCCAAGCCTTCTTGCTCTAAATAGGTTGCACTTTGAAAGATAGGTTGTACCACCGCCCCTTCAAACTTACTCTCTTCACCTGCATGGATGCTTGTTGTATTAAACCCCTTATGCTTCATACTCTATTCCTTTTTTTGTAAGCATGCTGTTATTCATAAAAAATCGGTCAAACTCCAAGTTTTTTAAGGCTTTGCGCGCATGATCAAACATTTGCGGATTATGCTTTGCCATATCTCTGATTACTTTCTTCATGCTAAAGCGCTTTAAATCGCTTTGTGCATCATCAAATTCTGGATGAATGGGGCAGACAGGACAGGCACAGCCCACCGTTTTAAATTGTTTTTCTAATGAAAACACTGCAATATCTTGTTCAGTTAAATACAGCATGGGTCGAATGATCTCTGCCTCATGTCCGGCATTGGATTTTAATACCGGCGGCATGGCCGCCATGCGACCAGCATAAAACATATTAAGAAATAAGGTCTCTATGGCATCATTGAGATGATGACCCAAAGCAATTTTGTTGGCACCTAGTTTTTTAGCCACTGTGTATAAAATCCCCCGGCGCATTTTTGCGCACATGCTGCAAAAAGTGCTGCCCTTTGCTTTTTTTTCTGAAACAATTTCAAACACCGCTTGACGCTCAAGATGAAAGTCAACATCTAAGGCATCGCATTGTTTTTGTAACTCGGTTGCATCCAAACCAATCAATCCACCATCCACCGTCACAGCTGAAATTGTAAATGTGTAGGGCGCTTTTTTTTGTATGGCTTTGAGCAGATGCAACAAGGCCCAAGAGTCCTTTCCCCCTGAAAGGCCCACCAAGACATGATCATCTTGTTTTAGCATGGCATGCTCACTGATGCATTGAACGGTTTGCTTGCGCAGTTTATTTTCTAACATACTGCTTATGGTTTCTTGAGTCATCCAACACCCTTAATATATTATTGTGTCCGACACAAGACGTGTTTTATACTTTGTGTGGCTTTATCTTTTTTACTTTTTTAAACAAAACAACACTATTCCTTTATTTTTATACAAAAAAAAGTAAGAGGGACACATGCCTGGTTTGAGTGAATATTTTCCATTGTTTCTAGCTGCCTTTGTTCCATTGTTTGTTGCCATGGATGTGATTGGGGTATTGCCTATTTATATTTCTCTGATTGACGGCCTGGAAAAAAAGCAGCAGCGAATTATTTTGATTGAAGCCATCATTACCATTGCTGTTTTGGGCACTATTTTTATCTTTTTGGGTAAAGGGATCTTTAATTTTTTAGGTATCTCAGTGGCAGACTTTAAAGTGGCTGGAGGTCTTATTCTGCTTATTTTATCCATCTCTGACCTTTTGTTTGCAGAAAAATCCCGTCAGCAACCGGCAGAACAGTCTTTAGGTGTTGTACCCTTAGGCATGCCTCTGATTGTTGGTCCCGCTACTTTAACAGCCCTGATTGTGCAAGTGGATGCGGTGGGAACCCCTATCACTATAGCTGCTTTCGCCGTTAACTTGTTGATTACTTTTTTAGTTTTCTTATCCTCACAACCCATCATGAAGGTTTTGGGTAAAGCCGGTACGCAGGCGTTTTCAAAAATTGCCAACCTTATGCTAGCGGCCATTGCAGTCATGATTATCCGCAGCGGTGTCAGTGACATGATTCAAAACCTTGGACAAATGTCTGGGCACTAAGTTAGAATAACTGCTCACATCTGTATGACTTAAAATTGCATTTATTTGTTCACCCGTTCACATTGCATTCAGTTATTTTATTTAATCTATGTCTATATGACTCCTTGCTTACGATATATTCTTTTAATCATTCTAACTCTAAGCATAGCTCAATACAGTAAAGCGGTCCCTTTGATTGGCTCATATGATGCGTTTGGTTTTGGACAAGCTTTAACCCTCTCATCTTTTATTTTTTTACCCATGTTTGGATTTTTTCTGACGGTTTTGACTGGGCCTCTATATTTCAAAATTTCTAAACGATATCCTTACATAGTTACCCTCTTAATCATTGTGCAAATGGGAACAGTTTTCTGCTATCGTTTATCAATAAAAAAACTGCCCTTAAGTAAAACCTTTTTAACCGAATTTAATACTGAACATACTTTTTTAGCTGCTCATCAACATATGACCTATCCCTTTTATACAACTACAATTCTATTTTTTTGTTTATTAACTCTATGGCTAAGACGATTGATATATAAACAGACAGTTTATAAACCAATACTCAATGATTTGATTTTAACTATGATTTGTCTTGTTGTATTGACTTACCATGTCTTTGATTTTAAGCCTTTGTTGTACTTTTTTGCGTAAACTTTGGTTACCTGATGTCGCAATTATGCGTCATCTAATGTTTACATATTTATAAACTATTGAAAATAAAGAGCTTTAATTTTGTTTATTTTGGCACATTGATTGCTATTTAATTAAGTGTTCAATGCAATAAACTTCAAAGGAGGACTTTGACGTTTTTTGAACAACAGAGTCAAGAGCCGTTCTCCTCAATAGGTTCTCAAACTCTTAAAAACTAGGGCACAATGGGGAAAGTAAGTGTGTTGTTTCAACCTCCTTCTCAGCAGCACACTTACACTTTTAAAACTCACTTTCTTACCTGACAACTTTTATTTACAATTATTTTTTCCATTAAAAATTCATAAGTTCCGTTGATTTTTATTAAAACATTGATGTATCATAACATCATACAGGATAGTTTTTATTGCTGGTGCTTCAAAGTAAATGCCTATTTTTATCTTGAACAGTTCTATTCAACTATAAAACAAACATTAGGAAAAATTGTCATGTTAAAAAAAACAACTTCACTAGGATTTACATTGGTTGAGCTCTCTGTGGTTTTAATCATCATTGCTTTTGTTACAACGGTGTCCATGAACACTTATTTTGAACAGATCTTAAAATCTAAAGCTTCTGAAGCTTTTGTCTACTTAAGATCTATTCACGATGCTCAGTTTGTTTTTGCCAATCAGACCATTTATACAAAAGGCAACTTAAGCCAGTGTATTCCACAAAGTCGTTTCTCGAGAATTGCGTCTTCTGTATGCGATAGCGATACCTACTGCAATGAGATTAATGCCAAGCCACCTGCAAGAAAAAAACAGTACGTTTACATTTACAGCACCTACAATGACAACCTTTTCTCAAGTGAAAATTGTAGTCAGTCCACTGAGTTTGCCCAAGTGGGCAGCTGGGAAGCTTTGGGTTTAAGCAGTGTTGATAGAAATCAAGATACGGCTATGAAACTACAAGAGCAAAAACGACCGTCATTGCTTGCTTCATTCAACCAAAACTTTGGCATTCCTACTGCATATGCTGGCTTACTCGATAACCTGATTGGTGCTGGTGACGACGATGCTGATCTGGATGGGGAGGCCAACGCAGACCTTGATGAATCTGTTGAAGATGTCATTGATCATGTTGATAACCTCTTAGGAGGCAACAATACTTCTGACAATGATGGCAGTGAAATTGATGCTTTGGTAGAAGGAGTTTTGGGGGACTCTAATTTAGGCGTTGATATTGATATTGACTTAGATGGAGAAGGAGATGCATTGCTTGAAGGCTCAGCTAGTGGAAGCAGCGAAGAAAATGAGAATGGTGGTCAGGATAGCCTTTTGGATATTGATCTAAGCCTAAACATGCCAGGAAACAACGACTCTAATTCTGATAATAATGACAATAACAACGATAGTAATAATAACGATAATACCAGCGATGATGAAATCACCTTAGCGGGTGATAAAATCAATATTATTCGTCTGCCTACAGCCTTAAATTTTTCATTTTATGCCGCTCATGATCAGCAGGTCATGCAAGCTTACAATGTAGATGACATTTTAAAAACCATTACTGTTTTTGCCATTGCTGATGTTGATGGTGATTATACTGGCGGACAACTAAGCTTTCCAGAACTGTACGAAAACAATGGAGTTAATCCCATTTTAACAGATAATGTTTGGGTTGTATCCAGAAGTCTTTACATTGATGAACACGGTGAAATTCAAGTTGCAAGTGGCATTCATCAAGCCAACCCTGGTGAATAATCCCCTAGACTCTAATTTTTTTACCTTTAACGTCTAAAGGCCACACATTTTCTGATGCGTGCACCTTAGACATCAACTTTTTTATATACAACTTGGATTTATTATTGCCGGTGAAGACACTACGGAGGCTGAGACTCCTCCAGCATTTCGTGCATAGACTTCATACGAAACGTTGTCAATGCTTGCAGATGGGCCAAATGTGTCATTATACACAACTGAAGCCGTGTTGTTGGCAGGAACTACAATTGTTGTTGTTTGACCCGTTACTCCAAAATTAGGAATATCGAAGGTTCGAATTAGAACAAAGTCATCTTCATTATTGGAGTGGTCTGCCCAAGAAACCGTAATCTGACAGTTTGCTGAATTGGATGCGGATATTCCACTCGGTGCAGCTGGGGGTATAATGTTATCATTGATTGGATCACAAACATCCCCTATACCGTCTGAATCCTGATCAGATTGATCTGTATTTGCTATATCTACACAATTGTCCACATCATCTGCGATGGTATCTAGATCCGTGTCCGTTGGTAAAACTGGCGCTATCACTATTCCAGAATCACTATCATTGTTTGTTCCACAGGCCACAAAACCCAAGGAAATAAAAATCAACAGTGTGCTAAATGTTTTTTTTCTATTGTTTATTTGCATGATTCTTCTTATAGCATTTTTAATGCTTTGTGTCAAAAATCCGACCCCATTAATTATGCGGGGCTAGACTCTATATTTTTGCGCCTTTTTTCTAAACCATCCCAAAAAACTTGGACGGCTTTGAGCATTTGGTTGCCGTTTTGGATGAAAGCGTCTTCGTTGAGATGGGGGTTTTCAAAATAGTACTCTTCCAGTTCATCTTGGGTATGATCTGCATGTTGGGCTTCTAAACGATCATGGTAGGTGAAAAAGCCAATGGAAAGTTTGCTGTTGTGTTTTTCTTTGTAGCTTTGTAAACCTCTGATCAACTGTTTCCAAAAACCTCTGGCCGCCCAATTTTCCACCGCATAGCTGGCAGCTTGGCTGGTTTCATAATCTTCTGAACCATAAATGCGCACCAGCTCATCACAAAAAAACAAGGTTGTCTCACAACCATGTTTGCGTTTACCAATATCATTAAACCCCAAACCCAAAGACTCGGCAATCCTAACCATCCACTCAAAGTGTGCAGCACTAAACCTAAAAGTTCCTCCATCTACAGTACCTTCAGGACTCAACAAAGCTGGATCTTTGGCATCATCATAGTCATTGCTCACCGCTTGGGTTTCATTGCGTAACTTTTTTTCTCTGGGTCTAAAAATAACCCCCAACTCATTGACCAAAATTTCTTTGGACGCACGCATGGATTCAATGGAGTCGGAATTGATCACTTTGTGCAATTGTGCATGCAAAAACAAGTTGGAAAACACGGAAAACTGAATGATCAAATCTTTGACTTGCGCCGTATTTGCCTCGCCTTTTTCAAACCAAGAGGTGTAAGCGTTATGGGTAATGATGGGATGATTGAGCAATTCATGTTCTATCCGTTGATGAAAGCTTAAAAATTGCTGTGCTCGCTCAAGGGTGTAACCCTGCTCTTGCTTGATAATGGCCTCAAGTGCTTCTTCTCCCAAACCCACAATATTATTTTTTTGTGCAAACTCTTGCAATGATGTGCCCATGAAGACTCCTTGATTAAAAATTGGCAATGATGACATTAATTCTACCCGATGTGGATCAAATCTGTCAAAATCAGATTCAATAACACCCAATATTAAACCCTACGGCCTCAAGAAAGCTTATTGCGTAAACAAACGTTTCACCTTATACACTAACTATTTAAAATCATTGCCACTATTGTAAATATCCATTACTTTATGGTGTTGTGATCTTGCATTTTTGCATCTGCATGCGATTGGGTCTATAAAGCTGTACAGGGAGAATATATGGCAAATGAATTAGAAATTAAGGGTTTTGATTTTGTAGAGTTTTATGTTGGCTCGGCCAAAATGGTAGCCTACTGGTATGTTAAAGCCATGGGTTTTGATATTGTAGCTTATCAAGGGCCTGAAACAGGCTTTAAAGATAAATGCAGCTACTATTTAAAACAAAATGACATACACATTGTTCTGACCTCACCCTTGTCGCCTGCCTTTTGGGAAGCCACTTATTTCCTTAATTTACACGGGGACGGCGTTAAACGCTTTGGCTATCAAGTCAGCGATGTTGAAGCCTTATTTGACCATGCCATCAACAGCGGCGGTATTCCCATCAAAAAACCAAGTGTTGCAAAAGATGCGCAGGGTGAAGTTCTGTCTGCAGCCTTAAAAATTTACGATGATACTGAAATTATTTTATGCGATCGCAGTCAATACCAAGGTTTGTTCATGCCTGGCTTTGATGAACCCAGACAAAAACTTAACATTGAACGCCAAGAAACCGGCTTACAAAAAATTGATCATATTGTGGGTAATGTCAGACAAAATGAGATGAACCGTTGGGCAGATTATTTTATTAGAGCTTTTAACTTTGAGCAGTTCATTGAATTTGGCCCTGGTGATATTTCAACCCAATACTCCGCCCTTTTATCGAAAGTGGTAAAAAGCCATGATTTTGCCATTCGCAACCCCATCAATGAACCCTACGAAGGCAAAAGAAAATCACAAATTGAAGAGTACTTGGATGTATACCATGGCAGTGGTGTTCAACACATTGCTCTAGAATCTGATGATATTATGGCAAGCATTCAAGCATTGCGCAGCAACGGCATTGAATTTTTAAGCGTTCCGCAAACCTATTACGATGAATTAAAAAAGCGTAACCCAGGCATTGTAACAGAAGACATTGATGCTTTGGCCGATTTAGGTATTTTATGTGACATAGAAGACCTAGCCGGTGGAGAAGGTTATTTGCTGCAACTCTTTACCAAGCCCATTGGTGATAGACCGTCTTTCTTTTATGAAATCATCCAGCGCCGCAAGGGAAGTCAAGGCTTTGGTCAGGGCAACTTCCAAGCTTTGTTTGAAGCCATAGAGCGTGATCAAGAAAGCAGAGGAAACCTTTAATGCCGTTTTATTATCAGCAAGGTGATATCCCCAAAAAACGGCATATTGCTTTTTACAAGAAACAACAGAATAAAAAAGATGGAAAAAGTTTGTATCGCGAAGAGCTTTTCAGTACCCAGGGTTTTTCCAGCATATACAGCAACCGCTACCGTTTGGACATGCCCACCAAAGTCAGTTCCATTGCCCATGCTCAAAACTTAATGCAAATGCAAACTTGGCAGGATGTGCCTTTGATGTGGCACTTGTTTCATAGTTCAAGGCAGGAAAGCTCTGGCAGTCTCCATCAAGCCCAAACGCTGTGGATGGAAAACCATAACTGTACAATTTTAACCAGTTCCCCTACAGAAAAATGCACTAACTTTCACAAAAATGCACATGAGCATCTGCTTGTTTTTATTCATCGTGGTGAGGGAACTTTTTTAAGTGAGTTTGGCAACCTTGTATTTACAGAAGGGGATTATATCATTATTCCCAAGGGCTGCATTTATCAATTTCAGTTTACAGCGCAAGAGAACCGTTGCTTCATGGTTTTATCTGATACTGCTTTTGATATTCCCAAACATTTTCGCAATGATATGGGCCAGCTTATGGAAGATGCTCCCTATTGCGAGCGCAATTTAAAGCTGCCTGTATTGCAAGAAGCCATCAATGAAAAAGGCAGCTTCCCGGTTCACATCAGTTGTAAATATGCTCAAGGAAGAAAAACCTACACGCATGTTTGGGATCATCATCCTTTTGATGTCGTGGGCTGGGATGGTTGTGAATATCCCTTTGCTTTTAACATTAAAGACTATGCCCCTAAAGTGGGCGCCATTCACTTGCCACCTCCTGTACATCTTGTATTCACCACTCAGCATTTTGTGGTTTGCAATTTTGTTCCGCGCTTGTTTGATTTTTATCCAGGCGCCATTCCCGCACCGTATTTTCATAGCAACGTGGATTCAGATGAAGTTATTTTTTATGCAGATGGCGATTTCATGTCACGCAAAGGCATAGAACCTGGCTCCATCTCTTACCACCCCATGGGCATCGCCCACGGTCCACAGCCTGGCAAAACTGAGGCTTCCATTGGCCAAAAAGAAACCCATGAATATGCGGTGATGGTGGATACTTTTGCACCCTTAAGTTTATCCAAAGAAATTCAAGCGGTGTCTGACCCCAATTACTGGCGCTCTTGGAGTGAAGATTAAGATATGTCCAAGGTCAATTTATTTATTCCTCAACATATTCAAGATTTGCGCGCTTACAAGGCTGGTAAAAGTTTAGAGTCACTCAAAGACAAACGTGGCTTGACCAAATTTGCTAAACTGGCATCCAATGAAAATCCTTTAGGACCATCGCCCAAAGCTATGGATGCAGCAAAAAAATGCTTGGAGCAATTGCACCTTTATCCTGACCCTGCCAGCTATGCCTTAAGGCAAGCTTTGGGAAACCATTTAAATCTTGATCCTCATCAGATTATCTGCGGTTCAGGGATTGACTCATTGCTGGCTTATATTTTTATGGCCTTTAGTGAAAAAGATGATGTTATTCTTACCTCCAAAGGCAGTTTTATTGGCACTTATGTCAATGCCAAAAAACTAGGCCGGACTTTAAAAACCATTCCGCTAAACACCTGGGCTTACGATCTCGATGCCATAGCTCAATCCATCACGGACAATACTCGCATCGTTTATTTGGCCAACCCCAACAACCCCACCGGGTCAATGATTGGCAAAACGGATCTGAAAACATTTTTAAATGCTGTTCCGGATAATGTTTTAGTGATTTTAGATGAAGCCTACTATGAATACGCCTGCCATCATGAACAGTATCCCAATGGCATTGAATTGCTGAGCGATCATTCCAACCTTATTATCACTCGCACCTTTTCCAAAGCCTATGGGCTTGCAGGCGCTCGCATTGGCTATGCCATGGCAAATGCATCTGTTATTGATACCCTCAACAGAGTTAAATTACCCTTTGAGCCTAGCCGCATGGGCCAACACATGGCCATGGCCGCTCTTGCAGACACTTCTTTTTTACATCAAACTCAAGAGCTTAATAAAGAAGGTTTAGAGTATTTTTATCAATCTTTTACTGAGCTTGGCTTATCTTTTGTCCCAAAAACCGGTTCCAATGCCATCATGCTCTATTTTAAAAATGCTCAAATAGCTCAGGATTTCTATCATGCGTGCTTTAATCAAGGTTTAATTTTAAGACCTCTAAATGCTTTTGGCTTTGATCAAGGCATAAGAATCAACACCGGTACACAAGACCAAAATGTTTTTGCCATTGAAGTGATGAAAAAAGTTTTAATGCAAAAATAGCCAAGAATCAGCCTTAATGTAATTTTTATTGCTTATGCACAAAGCTCATGAGACATCCATGCACCTAAAATTCTGCCCAATACCCCACAAGCTATAATTTTAATTCCGCTTTTGCAAAGCTAAGCACCTAAATACATTAAGTATTTTACCTAAATATTTTTTTGAAATCTGGCCTACATTTTGCTAATAAGCATTGCATAATAAGAATACAAACAATTTCGAGGGGAAATAATAATGATCAAAACAATACAAATTAGTTTTGCGCTTCTGATGCTGCCTTTTATAGCTTTTTCTGAACAGTTTAAAAGCTATGAGGAGCTGGAACAGCAATTTAATGAGGACCTTAAACAAGCTGTGCTAAAAAAAGAGATTTCTGAAAAGGACACTACACAGATTTATGATCAACTCGATGTGCTTGTAGAGAATAAGCTTATCGATTTGAATCGAAGCACGCGTTTTTACCTATGTGCCGGGGCAGCTTTGAACATTGCCTATGTTTTTGAAGTTTTTCAAGGAAAATGGTGCAGCAGTTTAAATGGTTACCCAGGCATAACACTGACTGCCGGACCAGAGTCTTTGTTATCTGAAGATAAAGAGGCTGAACTTTTGGGCGGCATTGGACTTGCCAGTGCTCCAGCACAAGCTTATGGCGGCGTTTCTCTTGCTGTTTTTATGGGAGAAGGGGAGCCTGAGGGCATTTATTTCGGTGGGCAAGGAAGAGCTGCCGGCGTACTCTACGGCGGTGAAGGCATGCTGCTGAATAGAGAAGGCAATAGAGATAAGAGTGTACTTCCTGGAACAATTATTTTAGGCGGTGTTGGCGTAGGTTCTCCAGGCGGAGTCATAAGCTCAATCAGAATGAGAGTAGAATAAGACTAAAGCTTAATGCACTGTGTGTGAATTCACAGTCTATCTTAAAATAAAGTTCTAAAGAAAGTGTATTTGATAAGCGCTTTTTTAAGTTCTAATAAGGATCCTCAAAGCCCACTTTAAGCAGTGGGCTTTTTTATGGCCTAATGCAAGAGTTTGTGATTTCTTAACTGCATTTATTTAGATGGCTATTCCCTTTTTATAAAAGTGTTTTGTTTTAAGCATGCATCCGGAGCTTGGTCAGTAAGCCTTAAACAGCATTTCTACTTTTTAATTTTCATCCATGACCAATGAAAATAATGCTGCAGCAAAAGAGCGGAACCATGCAATCAAGAAGTGGCACTTAAAGAAGTTTTTCAAACGGCCATCGTTCAATGAATAAGCGATGAACTGCATGATTTTGGGATAGGGACTTCACGGTACGGGCTTTTTATTTTTAGGTGCTCGAGTATTTTATTATCTAAGATGGTGCCAAGACTTTCTTGAATTGACCAAGCTGAAGGTAGATACGATAGGTCCCATTCAGAATACGTATCTTCTGAATAACTTTCACAAGATTCGCTGCTCTTAAGAGTGTTGCAACAAATCTGTTGTCCGTTAGGTGCTACTTCAATTGGGTTATCCACTGCACCCAAGAGATAAAAAAAATAAATCAGTCTTGATTGAAAATCTTGTGCTGAGTTTTTCCATGCACGCGATAGTTGGTAATTGCCTAAAAATGACCCTAGCAAGTTTGATGTAAGATCTTCATAAGAAAAAGGACCTACGTTTATATCTCCCGAAGCATATTCATTGCATTGTTTTATTTCTAACAACTCTCCAAATTTAAGCACCGTCATGTCAGGTGGAATGTTGGGCAATATATTTAAAGATGACACAAGCGAGTAGTACATTCCATGGTATTGAGCAAAAGCAAACATCGAAATATGCCTTAAGTCTAGCCATCCCCACCTTTTAGAATAGACATACCGATAAGTTTCACCCTCAAAATGATTGGCTACACCAGAGGTAAACCCTCCATAATGGTAATCTAAATCCAAAAGTGAATCTATCTCAGATGCTACTAATTTTTCTTTTAGCGCTGACAGGCCAATAACATGTTCACAAATAGGCTTTGCCATTAGCAAAGAATTTATAAGAAATACTCCAAATATAAAATATTTTTTTAACATGCGATTTTTCAATATCACATTTAAGGCATTATGTGCTGTCTTTTTTATGCTTTGCGCCAGTTGAAGCTGTTCAAGTTTTCTTTACTGCTGATGATTATGTGTTAAGTATGTAGATACAGAATCACTAAAACAGATGTAAACCCTATATTTAAGGATAAATCGTATGAAACTCGTCAGTTTTCTAAATTCTTACAATAAAGAACGTGCAGGTATCTACCTTGAAGATCTGGGGTGTTTCGAGCTTTATCACAACGGTCAAAACCTGGGTTTAGATCTGCCTAAAAATATGAACCAGTTTTTAAACCAAAGTGACATTTTTTTAGAACGTGCACAAAAATTGGAAACAGCTATATTGCATGCCCCTAGCGATTTTTCAAAAGAAAAGGTTTCATCTTTGCTTTCACCGGTTCCGCAGCCAACATCTTGCCGAGACGCTTATGCTTTTAGGCAACATGTCCAAACCATGCGCGCCAATCGTGGTGCAGAGATGATTCCTGAGTTTGATGAATTTCCCGTGTTCTATTTCACCAACCACAATGCTGTATTTGGCGAAGGCCCCATTGAGGTTTACGATGACCACTTGGATAAGTTGGACTTTGAATTGGAAATTGCTGCGGTCATTGGCAAGGGAGGCAAAAATATCCCGGCTCATAAAGCCGATAAGCATATTTTTGGTTTTATGATTATGAATGATCTATCTGCCCGAACTTTGCAAATGCAAGAGCTTAAGCTGAGCTTGGGACCAGCCAAAGGCAAAGACTTTGCCAATTGTTTTGGTCCGTGGCTGGTGAGCAAAGATGAACTTCAAACGCTTGCGCAAGATACCGGCCAGGGCCTGACCTACAACCTAGAAATGAAAGCTACGCTCAATGGCAAGCTTATCTCACAGGGCAACATGAACAGCATGCACTGGACCTTTGCCCAAATCATTGAACGCGTTTCTTATGGCGTAGAGCTTTATCCTGGAGACATCATTGGCTCTGGCACCGTGGGTACAGGTTGCTTAGGAGAAATCAATGGTACGGCCAGCTTACGCGCCAAAGAAAAAGGTGAAACTTACACGCCCATCTGGCTCAAAGACAAAGACACCATAGACTTGGAGATTACGGGTTTAGGAAAATTGAGCAACACATTGATCCTTAAAAACGCATCGTACCACATATTAAAATAGAAAAAGGAATAGAGCATGTTGAGTATTGATCCCAAACAATTTGAAGCCACCTATATTTATAAAATTTTAACCTCCAGTGTGGCCCCACGCCCCATTGCCTTGGTTGCAAGTTACAATCCATCCGGGCAAAACAACCTGGCGCCCTTTTCATTTTTTAACGTTTTTGGGTTCAATCCGGCCATCATTGGTTTTTCTCCTACCTGTAGAGGCAGAGACGGGAGCTTTAAAGACACTTACAACAACCTTGTTCAAAGCAAAGAGTGCGTGGTGAATATTGTCAATCATAGCATGCAATACCAAATGAACCTCGCATCCGGTGAATACGCCACGGATGTTGATGAGTTTGATAAAAGTGGTTTTACAGGCTTGGACTCGGATTGCGTTAAGGCCAAACGCGTTAAGGAGTCTCCAGTACAAATGGAATGCAAACTCAAGCAAGTTATTGATTTGGGTGGGCAAAAAGGTTCTGGCAATTTAATTTTATGTGAAGTGCTGCGCTTTCACCTCAACCCTGACTGCCTCGATGAAAACAATATTCCTGATCCTATCAAAATCAATCATATTGGCCGCAATGGCGGTGAATATTATACTCTTGCCAACTCTGATAGTTTGTACACCTTGCAGGTTAAAAAAGGGGCTATAGGCATTGGCTTTGACGCTTTACCAGAATTTATCCGCACAAGCAGCGTCTTAACCGGCAATGAACTGGGACAACTGGCATCCGTGCAAGAAAGACCGCACAACAAGTTAGATGTTAAGATAGACAATCTTAATCTTGATAATTGCCATGAGACCATAGCCAACGCTATTGCAAACAATGATATCGATTTGGCGTGGAGAATTATCAATGAATTGGATGCATAAATTTTAATTGGGGGACAGCTACCTTATTTGTTAATTAAGGTAGCTGTCCTTTTTAAAAAACAAACATGGAGTATTTTTAATGAAGTGGATCAATAGAACATGTCTAACTATAATTTTTATGTTTTGCAGTAGCCTGTATGCTAAGCAGGTTGCCTTTTGGGATTTTGCTATTAATGGCCAAGCCTATCCAGCTGGGTTTATTTCTACACTTTCGGCGCAAAGATCTATTGGCGTAAAAAGTATGCTTGGCTTACGTTTGGGACATAACTTACTTAGACATGGCAATTTGGGTGTGCAAGATAACGAACGTGGCCAAGGTTTTGGTGGATCCATTGACTACAGTTATTATTTAAAGTCAACACGCATCGGATGGTATGGAACAGCACGATCTGACCTATGGTTTAACCGGGTTGATTGGAAGAATAATATCGGTCAAAGCAATGAAAGCTCTGGAAGCACAGATGTTATTGTTGTCCAGCCTACAGTAGAAATAGGCTACACCTGGCTGTGCAAGAAAAACTTTTTTATCAGACCCAACCTCGCATTTGGTATAGAGATCAATGTCGATACTCAAGGTGAAGAAGTGGGCGAAGGCGCCATTGGCTTAATTGGCCTAAGTTTTGGCTGGAGAAAAATAGACTGACAGCCCTTCCGTTCATGGTTCTTGATTCAGTACAGTAAACCCACAATTTAAATGATGTCATAGCGCTTATCATGACCTTGGTGATGTGTCGTGTTTGAGCTATTTTGTATTTTCATTGTAATTCAAAGCACTTGCCCATAAACATGATTTAATAAATCATAAATATTACTTATAAAAAACGCTTTACATTAATTTTTATTAATAGTAGCGTATCTTCAAGAAAGGTGGAACACAATGAAAATTACTAAAGATATTTTTACCAACTTACCTTGGTAACATTAATTAAATTGAGCCATAGACCTTCTGACTTGAGCTTTTTGCGTAAATCATGAGGCCTGTGGCTTTTTTATGTTTAAAACCAAACGCTTATGTCTGACCCACTTATAAAAGAAATTCTTTCATGCCCAGAACTTCAAGCTTGGCCAAATTTGGAGCCAATTTTAAGCAAAAGAAAACCTGGAACAGTTGCCTTATTTAAAATTGCTAGAGAAGCTAGCGGCAATATTTTAATTGACAGTTTGCCGATTGAAGCCGCAATTGTATGTTTTACCATCAACTGTATACTCATTGATGATGTTCTCGATGATGATGCAAAAGGTATCTGGCAAGATTATGGCGCTGGCCGCGTTGCCAACTTAGCTGCAGCTTTACACGCACGACAGCAAACACTCATTTATCACTCAAATTTTTCAGACCCTCAAAAACAAGCAATCATGTTTCATTTAAATCAGATGAAACTCAAAGAAACCATGGCTCAAGAAATGGCCACACAAAATCCTCTAAGCATGAATCAATATTGGGAGATTGTGCATGGAAAAAGCGGCAATGTATGCGCAACCGCCATGAAGCTGGGTGGATTACTGGGTGGAGCAGATCAAAACCAAAAAGAAGTGTTGTACACAATTGGCAAAAACCTTGGAGAAGTGGGTCAAATATCCAATGATCTTAGAGGCGCTTTTGATGAAAGCATCAACCCAGATTGGGCCATGCCTGGCTGCAGCTTGCCTATTTTAATTACTTTGACAAATCAACATCCTCAGTTGGATGCCTTAAAACAACTCATTGATAACGGCATTCACAGCACAAGCGAACTGAAAAAAGCGCAGGATATCCTTTTAGAATCCGGAGCCGTTAGCTTATGCTGCGAACATATTGCACAACGTTTAGAGCTTATGTACGAAGGCCTATGTCAATGCACCTTAGATAACAAAACCCATCTTATTAAAAACATTGGTGGAGACATCAAGCATGCCATTGCCTGGGTTAAAGATCTGGATACCCAACTGCTAAATGAAACCCTTGAAACATTAGATGCTTTGGATGAAAAACTAAGTTTTTTCTGCTAAATTTAAATGCGCTATGAACGCTGTACAATACAATAGTTTGTTTTACCAACTGTAATGCGCTAAGCATTGACTACTGTTCACATGTTTTTATAAATCAGATCTTTAGACAAATTGATTTATTACGGTCTGAAAAAATTATTTTTTTCGACGTCTGTTCAAAAATTTTGCGCTTTAGCCGAGACAGCGCAACATCAAGATGATTGTTGTAATAGTTTATTAAGTTTTTCTTGTTGGTCCAAATTTCAAAAATTATTTTTTCACGTTTAATTTTATTCATTTTTTCTTGAAGCAAAAGATATAAAATTTGTACTTCAATAGATGTCAATTGAATGACTTTACCTTTAACTATTAAAGTTTTTTTAACTGGATTGAGCTTCATGATTTTCCTATTGTTTTTTTCAAACAAAGTCTTACAAGAAAGATTTATTTTTATAATTCTTCCTTGTAAGACACCTAACAAAATATTTTTTTACTGTTGCTCATTAAATACTACTGTATAGTTACAGCGAACCCTACTTCGAGAACCTCCTGGACTATGACAGCAACTGGATTGATTGATTAAAAATCCATCAGAATAAAAACTATTGTCACTGGTACGACATCTACATGTTGTTTTATCATGACTATCTAGATCAAAGGGTTTTTCTAGATCACCAGACAAAATGAAATTTTTATCTGTTAAATTGTATTTAAAATCTAACAAAGACATGCTTTTATAGTCTGATGAAATTTCATCTTCTTGATCCACTTCAAAAGACAGTGTTAAGGTGTAAGACAATACACTGATTCCATCATGACGTCTTCCACTCAAAGGGCTATACTGTATGTAGCTTTTAAAACGATGGTCTTCACATTGCTTACTGAGTTGAATAGACTGATTATTGACTTGGACAATAAGTGTTTTTTCTTGGCAGTTAAGACTCAAGTAAATCTTTGATCCTTGATCATTTGTATACAGCTTATTTTGAAAGCTCGTACAGTTTTCCATAAACCTTTCTTCTACTTTCAACTGATTCATCATATTCTCATAGTCTTTTGAATCGGCATTGAAGCCCCTATGTTGAGCATGGGTTTTGGTTTGAAATATTACAATGGCAATAAGTGCCAATACAACATGTTTATACATGGTTTTTCTCCTTAAATTTAAAATAAATAATAAGTTTTGAAGCTTTATGCTTCACAAAATAAATAAAAATACTGTGCTATATTAAGGAAGTTGTAATTGGGGACTAGCCCCACCAAATGGGTGAAGAAACAAAGAATGCGTTGAAGGTTTTATAGGAGTGGTTTTGCTTCACATCTTGTCTGTAGCACAGGCTGAATTTAAAATTCAACTTAAAAAAATGTAAGGTTCTTTAATGCTGTCAATGATGATACAGTCGATGCATTGGGAGGATGGGACATGCAATTGCTATTTAAACATCTAAAAAAATTGCTTATCTTTATTGTTGGCTTAACGATTATCATTATTGGCATTGCCTTGCTTGTTTTACCGGGGCCAGGCATTGTGACCATTGCCGTGGGCTTGGGTGTTTTATCGCTAGAGTTTGTCTGGGCCAAACGTTTATTTGAAAAAGCTAAAACGTATAGCAAAGATCAGTTTGAGCAGATTCAGAACAAGTTAGACAAAAAAAATTAACTTAAAAATTAGACAAAGCCTATCCATATCTGCAAGAGTAGCTCTCTATGTACAAAACCATCATTGAACCGTTTAGAGTTAAAACCGTTGAACCGATTAAAATGACCTCGCAAAAAGAGCGTGAGTCTATTTTAAGACAAGCCCATTACAATTTATTTTTGATTAAAGCTGAAGATGTCATGATTGACCTTTTAACCGATAGCGGCACCGGCGCCATGTCTGGGGCACAGTGGGCAGCGATGATGGAAGGCGATGAATCCTATGCCGGCAGCCGCTCTTACTATGCATTTGAAAAAGCAGTCTCTGACTTAACCGGCTTTAAGCATATTTTTCCAACCCACCAAGGCAGAGCGGCTGAAAGAATTTTATTCTCTATTGTGGGTGGTCAGGGCAAATCTATCCCCAACAACACCCACTTTGATACCACCCGAGCCAATATTGAACACACACAAACCGCAGCCGTTGACCTTATGCCAGAAAGTTCTAAAGATACCCGCAGTTATGCTCCGTTCAAAGGCAACATGGATCTTGATAAATTAAAGCAGTTCATTCAAGACACTGGTGCTGATAAAATACCTTTGTGCATGCTCACCGTGACCAACAACAGTGGCGGTGGCCAACCGGTATCCATGCAAAATATTCGTGAAGTAAAAGCAGTTTGCCAACAACACAACATACCGCTGTTTTTAGATGCCTGTCGTTTTGCAGAAAATGCCTACTTTATAAAATTGCGTGAGCCCGGCTATGCCGACAAAAGCATCAAAGCCATTGCCCAAGAAATGTTTTCTTATGCCGATGGCTGCACCATGAGCGCCAAAAAAGATGGTATGGTTAATATGGGTGGTTTTTTGGCCTGCAATGATGACAGCTTGGCAGAAAACATTCAGGAGCTGGAAATTTTAACTGAAGGCTTTCCCACCTATGGCGGCTTGTCTGGTCGTGATTTAGGCGCTTTGGCGCAAGGCTTAAAAGAAGTGCTGGAAGAAGATTATTTGCAGTATCGGATTCAATCTACTCAATATTTAGGCAACGGTTTAAAAACGGCTGGCATTCCCATTGTTGAACCCACCGGCGGTCATGCAGTCTACATTGATGCCAAAGCCTTTTTGCCTGAGATTCCAGCGCATCAATTGCCCGCACAATCGGTGGCCAATGCACTCTATGTATTAGGCGGAATTCGTGGCGTAGAAATTGGCACCTTGATGTTTGGCCGACCCAATCCTGAAACAGGCATAGATATTCCAGCGCCCATGGAACTGGTGCGCTTGGCCATACCCAGAAGAATGTATACTCAAAGTCATGTCGATTATGTTATAGAAGTGGCCCATGAACTGGTTAAACAAAAAGATTCTTTACATGGCTACACCATCACCGAACAAGCCAAAAGTCTAAGGCACTTTTCTGCCAAGCTTGCGCCTTTTTCCTAAATATTAAATATTGGGTATGGATAACGAGGCTTGTTTTTCTTGTTACAATTTAGCGCAAACAGAAATATAAATTACAAACCTTGAATAAACTTCTGTGCAATTTTGGCTTGCGGATATGCCGCTTCAATCTCTCTTAAGCAGGTGGGACTGGTGACATTGATTTCTGTTACATAGTCTCCAATCATATCAATACCCACAAACAACAAGCCTCTTTTTTTAAGCTCAGGCGCAATACTTTGACAGATTTTCAAGTTTTGCTCAGAAATAGCTTGAGCCACGCCTTTACCGCCGGCAGCCAAATTACCTTTGAAGGATCCTTTTTGGGGAATACGCGCGAGCACATAAGGAATAACTTCTCCATGAACCAGCAAAATGCGTTTGTCACCCTCACTGATTTCTGGGAGATATTTTTGCAGCATCACGGTTTTTGTATAATTTAGCGTTGATTGAGTTAGAAGCTCTTGAACGTTACTGCTTTGTTTATCAATAACATGAATCCCTTCACCGCCCATGCCGTCCATAGGTTTGATCACCGTTTTTTCGTGTTCTTCTACAAATTTAAATAAAGCCTGTTTATTTTTAGTGACCAATGTGGGGGCAATGCATTTTGGAAACCATTGAATAAACATTTTTTCATTACAGTCCCGTAAACTCTTTGGGTCATTGATAACCTTAACTCCTTGCTCCTTGGCCATATCCAAAACATAGGTGGCATAAATGTATTCCATATCAAAGGGTGGATCAACCCGCATTAAAATGCAATCAAACTCTGTTATTGGTATCAACTGTTCTTGCTCAGCTTCAAACCAATGCTGCTCATCCATATAAACTTTAAGTTTCTTGCTCATGACTTTAGCCTGACCACTGATGACCAACAGATCTGAAGGTAGGGCATAAAAAATGTCAAAACCTTGTTCTTGCGCTTCTAGCATTAAGGCAAGGCTGGTATCTTTTTTTGGTTTAATTGTTTCTATAGGGTCCATCAGGACCAAAACTTTTTTCACGGTTTACGCCTTTCATTGATTGTTTTACTTAAGTTTTTCAATGCATCTCTCAATAAAGGCATTGATTTGTTGAGCATGGGTTAAGTTAATCAAATGCCTGGCCTGAGGTAAGAAAAGATCATCCGGTCCCAACTTTTTATCTAAAAACAGTACGGTGTCTTTCCCACCGTGCGCTCTAAAAACCGGACACCGGTACTCACCTAAAAAGCCAGTTTTGATCCACGCTGCAGCTGCTTGCCCTTGCCATCTGAAAAAATCAATCTCTATTTGCCGTGACATGGTTTTTATTAAATGTTTGTCTTTTGTAGATAAACCTTCAAAAAAAGCAATCCAATGCGGTGAGCAGGAACGGATTGCTTTAAGCACAGCATTGGGCAAGCGTTGTCCCAAGCTTTCTGCAAGCTGATGCAAGAACTGCTTTGGCATGGGTTTTTGCAAACTCCCAAGTAAGATCAAGGCTTGGGGATCGAGATATTGTGACAACTCTTGAGCCATCATACCTCCCATGGACATGCCCACCAAAACATAAGGTTTGGGTAACTTTTCTTGTAAGACCTCAGACCAGCGCATGCAATAATCTTGTAAACTTTCTTTCTTTTTAGGCTTTAAAAAGCCTGGCACTTGCAAACGCTCTGCAAAATGATTTTGCTGGGGAACAAACACCAAAGCATTGGCGCCTAAACCGGGAATACATACAATGTTCATGTCTTGTTTTCTCATTAAAATCCAGTTGAATATAGCAAAACACTTGAAGTCTTGGTATATTCAGTCCTTGATTTATATTTTTTTTATGATTTAGAGTAAAAAACTATGGGAAAAAACAAAAAAGAACAAACGCTTGAGCATGATGTTAAAGAGCTGAACAATACTGAAGAAAACACTCAAAACATTGAAGACGAAGAACAAGAACAGTCTTTTGTGGATTGGTATGACCGTTATGTGCGGTTGAGTGCTGACTTTGAAAACTTTCGCAAACGCAGCCAAAAAGAAAAATCTGACCTGATCAAATATGGTCATGAAAATTTAATGATTGATCTACTACCGGTCATCGATAATTTTGAACGTGCTGTAGAACATGCCAAACAAGCCAAAGATATTGAAGCCATCCAAACCGGCATCAGCATGATTTTTAATCAATTGCTCAGCAACCTAGAAAAGCATGGCGTCAGTGCAAAAAGCGCTCAAGGCCAAGAGTTTGATCCAAACCAACATGAAGCCATCAGCCATATTGAATCTGACGATGTTGACAACAATCATGTCATTGAAGAAATGCAAAAGGCCTATTTTTTACATGATAAGCTTCTAAGGCCTGCTTTGGTTTCTGTATCTAAGGGTCCCTCAACAGAAGCTGTTACTGAGGAAAGCCATACAGAATCAACCGCTATAGAGGAGAGTGACCTATAATATGTGTCATTGCAAACATCTTATTGTGAATGGATACTTAAGGCAATGAGCAAAAAAGTATTGGGCATAGACTTGGGTACAGTTAATTCCTGTGTGAGTGTTTTTGAGTCTGGTGAGTGTAAAGTCATTGTTAATGAAGAAGGCTCAAGAACAACGCCTTCCGTTGTTTCATACAAGACCCTTGAAAACTATGATGTAGGGCATCCTGCAAAAAGACAAATTGTTAGCAATCCTAAAAATACCTTTTATGCCGTTAAGCGTTTATTGGGTAAAAAGTTTGATAGCGATGCCGTTCAAGAAACCCAAAAAAATGTAGGCTATACCCTTGGTCAATCGACTAACGGTGATGCCCGTTTAGCCTTTGAAGATGAACTCATTAGCCCACAAGAGGTTTCATCCAGAGTTTTACAAAAAATGCGTGATATTGCTAAAAACTATTTTGATGAAGATATTACCGAAGCCGTGATCACCGTTCCAGCCCACTTTGATGACTTTCAACGACTAGCGACAAAAAACGCGGCTAAAATTGCCGGCCTTGATGTTTTACGAATCATCAATGAACCCACGGCAGCTGCTCTGGCTTATGGACTCAATAAAAAAGTCTCTGGAAATTTTGTTGTTTTTGATTTAGGCGGCGGTACCTACGATGTCAGTGTTTTAGAAATTAACAACTCTGTTTTTCAAGTGAAATCAACCAGTGGTGACAACTTTCTTGGTGGTGAGGATTTTGACCATAAGATAGTTGAATGGATCTTAACAGAATTCAAAAAAAGTTCGGGTATAGATTTAAGTTCTGATTCTTCTGCCATGCAAAGAATTAAGGAAGCCGCTGAAAATGCTAAACATGAATTGTCTAGTGAGATATCCACCCGTATTAACTTACCGTTTATTACTTCACAAGATGGAGATGCTCAACATATTCAACTCGATCTTAGTCGCAGTGAATTTGAAAACATGGTAGAAGATTTGATAGATAAGCTTGAAGCTCCTGTTGTAGAGGCCCTTAAAGAGGCTGGGCTCTCAATTGAAGACATTGAAGATGTTATTTTGGTAGGGGGCATGACCCGCATGCCTAAAATTGTTGAAAAGGTACAAAGTTTATTTAATCAAGAACCTTATCGTAAAATCAATCCTGATGAAGCCGTTGCTGTTGGCGCAGCAACCCAAGGTGCCATCATTAAAGGTTTATTTGATGAAGTGGTTTTGCTTGACGTAACCCCTTTGTCCTTAGGTATTCAAACCGAAGGCGGTCTTTTTACGGCCTTAATTGAACGTAACTCTACCATTCCAACTCAAGCCTCTGAAATTTTTTCTACCACCCAAGACAATCAAGAGTTTGTTGATGTCCATGTTTTACAAGGTGAGCGTGAGTTTGCTAAAGACAACCTCTCTCTTGCGCATCTTCGTTTAAGTGGCATTCCTCCTGCTCCCAGAGGGGTCCCACAAATTGAAATCACTTTCACTATTGATACCAACGGATTGCTTAGTGTTTCTGCAAAAGACCTAGGAACCGGTGAAACTCAAAAGATGGAAATTAAGCCAACCAGTGGTTTAACTGAAGTTGAGATTAACACCATTCTTGAAAAATCACAGACCATGGCTCAACGTGATTTAGAACTTAAGCAACTTACCCATGAAAAAAACAATCTGCAAGGCTTGCTGTATTCTATTGAGCGTTCGGTTAAAAAACTTTTTGCTCAACTGACACCGGAACAACAAGAAAACTTTCAAACTGTTTTACAAAAGGCCCACCAAGAACTTAAAGGAGACAATATTGACAATATCAGAGCCTGTAGTGCTGAATTAACAAAAGTTTCGCATACCATATCCAGCACCTTGTATCAGTAGTTTTTTGATTTTGATTGTCTGTTTAGGAGAACACGTATCATGAAAAAAAATATCCTTTATCTAGTTTTAGCATTTATTATTTCATCCTGTGCAAGCAGTAAGATGGTGGTTTATAACGGTGTAAAAATGCCTCTCAATGAAGCTGCAAAATTGCATTATGCCGAAGGTGAAAAACTTTACCAATATAAAAACTATGCTGCTGCTGATGAAAAGTTTAAAACTTTGATCAGAGAATTTAAATACAGCAATTATGCTGACAATGCTTTATGGCGAAGAGCACAAATTGCTGAGCAACAAAGACAGTACGACAGTGCTTATGTGTATCTAAGAACATTGATTCAAGATTATCCTGACAGTGATTTGAAGTACAAAGCTTTATATAAAACGGGCGAGTACGCCCTTAAAAACAATGATGAACTCTTGGCCCTAAACTATTTTTCTAAAGTACCGGTCAGTCAGGTAGCATTATCTAGACGCTCCTTTTTAAATAACAATGTTGAAGCGCTGGCCAATAAAAACAATGATTTTGCCAGCTTAAGCTCATGGTATATTTTAAATTTCTACGATGCCAGCAGCAGTCCAAGCTACAGGATTAATCTGCAAAAAAAAATCATTGCTACAATCAGTAAAATAAACAGTCAAGCAGAGCTCAATGCTGTTATCCATCCTGATAATCAAACCTTTCCCAAAGGTTATTTATCTTTTCAAAAAGCTAAAATCTATTTGGATCAAGAAAACAACGAGCAAAAAAGTAAACGGGCCTTTTATGACTTCATTGCTCAATACCCCAATCACAGCTATATCCCTAAAGCCTATAAGTATTTAAAAAGTTTAGGTGCAGAAGGTTCAACACAAACTTCAACAGAGACCATTCACATTGGTTTAATGGTTCCCTTAACGGGCCCCAAGGCACACATTGGTCAACAAATTTCCAAAGGCGTTATTTTAGCACAAGACATTTTTCAAGCGCGCTATCCCAATGCACCCAAAGTAAAACTATTGATTCAAGACACACGAGGAGATGCCCAACAAAGCATTATTGCTTACGAGAAACTGATGCAAAACAGCATTAGACCCACGCTTATTATTGGTCCATGTTATCAAGAAACCACTCAAGCCATAGAACCCATGCTTGAAGATTACCGTGTTCCCGTGTTTTCTTTAAGTTCTTCAGAAAAAATTAATTTGAATAATCCCTGGTTGTTCAGAAACAGCCTAACCAAATCTGAACAAGCCTTGGGTCTGGCTTATTTGGCTAAACATGTTTTACAAATCAAGCGTGTTGCGGTTCTGTATCCCGACAACAGCTATGGTCAGGAATTTCTACAGTTATCACAAGCTGCGTTTAAAGATTATGGCATTGATATGGTCAAATATGAATCTTATCAAACAGACCAATCTGATTTAACCGACGCCGTGAGAAAGCTTGTGGGTATTTTACCCTATGAAGATAGAAAGGCAGAAATTTGTCCAGACTATGTTGCTCAAGAGCGCACCAAACAATGGTTGCTTAAGCCTGAAACAACCAAACGTTGTTATGCCAAAAATAACCTGCCTCCCATCATTAATTTTGAAGCCATTTTTATTCCTGATGGTGCTCAACGTGCCAAAAGAATTTTTCCAACTTTACGCTATTACAATGTTTCTGGCGTGACCTTGTTGGGAACCAATCTATGGGATGTTGAAAACTTTATTGATCGCAACACCAAAAAAGCAGCTCAGGGCAGTATTATTTTAAGTGCTTTTTATAAGAACAAACGTGCCCCGCACGTTCAATCTTTTGTACAAAATTTTTACAATAAATTTAAACAAGAACCTGGAATCCTATCAGCGCAAGCTTATGATACAAGCTCAATCGTTTTATCCACTCTCTTTAATCAGGCGCCACGCTCAAGCTCTGATTTAAGTAGAAGCTTACGCCAAACCAAAAATTTTGCTGGCGTTACCGGTGAAATCTACATCAATAATGATGGCGAAACCCGAAGAAAGTTAACCCCTTTGTTGGTGGATGGCGATAAATTTAAAGAGTTGTATTAAATCCTTTCCTCCAAGACTAAAAGACATTGATAACGGGTGAAAACCAAGAACTTTAAAATTTTTAATTCAACTGTATGGGGTGATGCCCCACAAAAATACCTGTACTAAAACATGGCTTTTTTATGGTAGGATGTTTTTGTGCCTGCGCAAAAATATCAAATTCATATTCGCTTTATTTCAGGCTCCTTGCATGGAAAACTGTTAACCATTGATAGCTTTCCCTGCAGCATTGGTCGCGAGCTGGATAATGATATTATTTTAGCCGATGACAGGGTTTCACGCCACCATGCATCCATCAAGTTCATTCAACAAGCCTACTACCTGTTTGATCATAACAGCCATAATGGAACTTTGTACAAAGGCCATCCTATAGAAAAACTGTGCCTTGAGACTGGCATGGAGTTTCAAATTGGCTTTTCTATCTTAAAAATTGAAGCTATTGTGCAGCTGTAAACATTCTTTTACGCTAATGTAGTCTGTAAAACTTGCATAAGACAACTTTTGTTAACACTTTTTTTGAAACCAAAGTTATTCTGATCACTTAGAGTCATTTTTAGGCATACAGGGTGTTTTTTTACAGCATTGGCGTAATCTTGCTCACTTAGCCTTAATTTTTACTTAATAAATTCAAATAGTTATATTTAATTTTTTGGCATCAAACTTGCTCATTAATAAGGCAGTGAGCATAACTTTTACAAAATACCCATCTTTTTTACGCTTTAAGTGTTTTTGCCTATGCTTAAGCAGTTTTGCCTTTGCGCAAAGCAATGCTGTTCACGATAAAATGAAGTCTTTGAATAAACCTGCTTTGTTGAAA
The DNA here is from genome assembly GCA_022763185.1 of bacterium. Lineage (NCBI taxonomy): Bacteria > bacterium. The sequence continues at coordinate 85,829 of JALEGL010000015.1, forward strand.
AAAAGGCATATACAAATCCAGGCAGACCATACAGGCATAAGATTTCAAAATCATAAATACTTTCAATTGAATGCAAGAAATCAATTGATTGTCAGAAAAGATCGTTTTTTAAACAAATTGTACAATGATCAACAAGACCTAGGCACACATGAAAGTGCTTTGGCTTTTGAATTTATCAATGAAAGTTTTACCGGGACCAAGCTTTCTTCACACTTTATTAATTACAAAAAAAGACAGGCTTTTAATTCTTTTAACTTTAGAGATACCAATAATAGACAGCAACAATTAAATTCTTTCACGATAGCTCAAGAGCTTACTCAAGAACTGGGTAATCATTTTAGATTCAGTCTCCTTGCTGGTGTTGCTCATTGCAATGACAGTTTAAGTAGCAAATCATTTATTACACCCACCAGCCGAGTTGGTTTGAGTTATAGCGCCGATCAGTTTATATCTTCTATTAACTACAGTTATGGCCCCGACAATATTGATGTATTATCTCCTTTTGAAGGCGCTCAAATCAATGAAAGCATTTCTCTAAATACACAGGTGAAACTGAGCAAACGTTTTAACTTAAAGCTTGATTGTCAACACATTAAATCTAGACAAATGTTAGATGCTCAACAAAGAAATAAAAATATTGTTTTGGCCAGAGCCAGCTTAAGCTACAAAATTAAGTCTAAGCTTAGAGCCAATGTTCATTACCGTCTTGTTGATCAAGGCCTTAACGGTTTAGATAGTTATCAAGGAACAAAAACTTCTTTCTCACTATCCTATGCTGCATTTTAAGCCTTCTACTAAAACAAAGTTCTAACACTTACACAACAACGCCAACGACTAACCCAATAGTATTATATAGTTCTTTAAAAAGATTTGGGACAAATTATATTTTTTATCACTCGGCAAGTCCAGCTTACCATGTCAAGATCTACGCTGTTGATAAAAGTGATTTTCTCTCACGCAACCGGCAATAGTTTATAAAATACCTATTGTTTTCAGATTTGGTTTTTAGTTGTCATTCCTAATAATTTTTTTCGTTTTTTGTACAAAAAAACTGTATAGCCTAAAAGAATCCCTAAAAAAACGGCATAAGCGAGATAGGCATAGACTTCTGATTTCATAACTGCTCCTCTAATTGTTGTTGCTTCAATTGTGCTTCAAGTTTAAACAGCTTAAATCGCTCCCACCACAGCATTAAAAAAACAAAAATTAAACTGAGCATCATCAAAAGCAAGGCTTGTTGCATGGATGCTGGCAGACCATCTTTTTCACTGACCACACTTGGGTGTATTCCTCTCCAAAGTTTAACAGAGTAATGAATCAAAGGGACATCTAAAAAAGCAATAATGGCTATGACTGCTGCAATTTTTGTTTCTTGACGTTGTCCTTTTAAATACTGCCGTAAAATCAAATACGCCGTATACATCAAAAACAAAAGAAAGGTTGTCGTTAAGCGTGGTTCCCAAGTCCAAAATGTTCCCCAAATAGGCTTAGCCCATAAAGGCCCCGTGCACAAAACAATACAGCAAAATATATATCCAACCTCAACACCAGCATAAGCCATATGATCCCAAACCTTTTTTTTGTCCCACAGATGCATCAGCGATGTAACAAAGGCGATAAAAAAACCAAAGTACATGGTGATGGCGCTAGAAACATGAATGTAGAAAATTTTTTGAACAAACCCTTGGCTTTGCTCTAATGGCGTAAACATAAAAACAAAAATCAAACTCAATAAAAGAGCCCCTAAGGATAACAGCTTTAATTTCATTATTCCTCCAAACTTATTTCTGATGTTATATAGCCAATGGACAATGCAATCAAGATCATCCCTAAACACGTGATCAATTCTTGCTCAATATTGCTTGACATGGCCTTAACAACAACACTGTACAAAAATAAAATAACCGGCGCACAGCAGGGAAATAATAATAAAGGTAATGCTATATTTTTGTTTGGGAGTTGCGCCAATAAACCGGTTACAACCTGACTGATAACACTTAATAATATGATTCCCAGTCCATAAAGCATGTAAATTTGAAATGAAAAACCTATCCCTTGTAAAACCAGTAAAACAAAAAGAACAAACAGAGGTATACTTAAAAGCAAAAGATGAACGATAATTTTTACCCAGAACAAGGCGTATCTTAAGGGTGTGAATAAAACCAAACCTTTTTCAAATCCATTTTTTCTGTATCGGTCACTGATTGAGACAGCAACAAAAATCATTAAATAGAGAATAATAAACCAGAGCATGGCATGCAGGTTTTTTTCTATCAACTTGGTTTGATCAAAGCCCATTTGCAAAACAAAATAAGAACACAAAACCACAACCGTATGGCTAACACTATTAACTTTGTGTCTCATCTCACACTGCAAGTAGGTTTTAAGTAAAGGCAACATAGGTTAATCTAAACTCCATACTTGCTCAAAAAAATCATGCGCCAATACTTGCATATGCGTACAAAGGAGTAAGGTTTTTTTATGCTTCTGATCTACAATCCACTGTAAAAGTTGGTCTTGAGCGCCCTGATCCAAACCATCAAACGGTTCATCTAAAAATACAGTTTGTGGATCAAACAACAAAGCTCTACACAAAGCTGCTTTTTGCAATTCACCTTTTGAAAAAGTCCCTAAGCTTTGGCTGAGCTTGTGCTTTAAGATAAACTTCTCTAATAAATGTTGAACATGCGCATCATCCTGAAAATCTGAGTGATACAATTTTAAATTTTCTTCTAAAGTCATGTCCAGACATAAAAACTGCGAACCTAAACACAGCCCAAGTTTTTTTTGAAAGGTACTTTTATCAATGTTAGAGCCGTTTAAATAATAACGAAGCTCACCACCATCCAAACTTTTAATACCTGCCAAAACTTTGATTAGCGTTGTTTTTCCTGAACCATTGTTCCCTTGCAATAAAACACTTTGTTTATCCTGCAAGTCAAAGTTTTTTTTCTTGATTAAGTAGTGATCATTAAAAACAATAGAAATATTTCTAGCTTCAACCTTCATGTTTCTGTTTTTCCAAACATAACAGGTACTCAATTAAACTATTTTTTTGTCTAAGATAAAATGCCTTACTGACTGTTCCCTGCTTAAATTTATTTTCTAGCCCCAGTAGTGTTTGATAAATCTTTTCTTTTTTCTCATCCTGACCAATGTATGTTTTTTTATCATAAACCACTAAAGCCGCAAACAAGAGCAGTGCCAGTAAAGCTCCATAAACAATAATTTTTAATGTAAATACTGCCGTTGTGGGTAAAGCCTTGAATTCAAAACTGATTGGCGTATTGGCTGGTATGGGGCCGCCCTTGTATAATTGTTGCATTTTACCAAACATTTGCATATCAGCCTGTTTTTTTAGAGGCGCCGCCGAAAACTTAACGCTTGGACGATCTATAAAAACATTGATGTTTTTTCGATCAACTGCCATTTGATTGCTGTAGTTTTTTTGTCTGTTTTTTATAGGCACCAAATAAGAGAACTTCAATGTTTTGACATTACCCTCTCCAGGAAATAAATCTTCTTTAAAACTTAAGCTTTCTTGCTCCTCATTCAGTTCAAATGTGGAAGTATAAATCCCACTGATAAAACGTAAATCATAGGCACCTGACATAAGCTTATATACGATAGCCTGTGAAAGATTATTTGGATCTAAGTGATAGGTTTTTTCACCTGTATTGACCAAACGCACTTGCTGAACAACCTTCATCACGTCGTTGTCACCTATACTAAAAAAGAAGGTTTCACTGCTTTGTATTGCACTTAAACTAGATGTGCTTGCATACACTTGCAATGGATCCAATTGAAGGGTTTCTTGATTTGGATTGAACTTCAATGATTCACCAACATAAGGCACACCTTGAAAAAGGGTGTAGTATAAATAGCTGTATTCTTCTCCAGACTCTAAGTTGTTAAAAGAAAACTGTCCTTGAGTATTGCACTTGGTTTCTGCGGCTGCTATTTCTTTGTTGTTTTTATAAATACTTAAACGAACCACTTGCTCACTTAAATCAACTGTGCTCTGATCTACGGATTCATCCAAAACAACAGAACCCTCAATGCTGGCAGCATTGGCAAAGCTACTGAAAAAATTAAGGGCTACAGGCACGATGAGCAGCAATAGATATTTATGCATTCTATTAAATTTTTGCATTGCTAAGCTTTTCCTCTATTTTTTTTAGATACCGTTCTCTGTTTTGCTCTTCTAACTCTAAAGCTTTCATAGCGTTGACGGCTTGGGCTTCATACTTATCTCTTAAATTTTTATAGTCTTCTTTGGATAACTTGCCGGTTTCATAATCAAAATCTAACTCTTTAATGATCATGATAATGTTGGCTTTTTTTTGTTTTAACTGTTTACGTTCATCTACAACATAGTCCAAATAAATTAAATCCAGTGCTTCTTTCTGAAACAAGGGATAAACCAATAAGGTCATGATACTAAAAATCAGGATAATCAACACAATCATACTTGCTCCTTAAGCATAAATGGCTCCTTCCTTAGAGCTTGGTAGCATAACAACAACACCGCCAAGCACCAGCAACAATCCACCAAACCATATGAAATTAATCAATGGCGTGATAATTATTTTCAAATAAATACTTTGATCCTGTGGACTAAAGGTAATCATTGCTGCATATACATCTTCTTTGATTGAACGAATAACGGATATCTCTGTGCCTTGTTGCGCTTCTTGATTGCGACTGGGTGTATAATAAATTAAGCTGGGCTTAAGCTCACCAAAAAATGTTTTATGTTTCCAGACATTGATTTTGGCAATGACTTTTTCTCTGTGTTGATTGTTATCTGGATATAAGGTTTCAAACTTTAATGTGTAGTTTTTAATTTTAGCAACTTGGTTAATTTTTAATTTGAACTCTTTTTCATGTCTGTAGGCTGAACCGGTAAACCCAACAAACAACAGCACCAAACCCAAGTGAACAATGTACCCCCCATAGCGACGTTTGTTAGAAATAATCAAACGCATCAGTGCCGTCAATGGACTTTCTTTAAAGAACTTTTGTCTAAGAACAATACCGTGTTTGTATTCAAAAAATATGGTGGCGGTAACAAACGCACACAAAGAAAAGGAGATATTAATATAAATATTGGTCAACAAAGAGCTGGTCTTGGGTGCTACAAACAATAAGACCAATGAACTCATCACTAAAAATACAGCTGGCCATAAAAAATGTTTCTTCAACTGTTCTTGGCTGGTTTTTCTCCAGGCCACCAAGGGGCCAACCCCAGTCAAAAACAATAAAATGAGCCCAATGGGTACCATAATGCTGTTGAAGTAGGGTGCACCAACGGTTATTTTTGTCCCTCTAACCCATTCTGATAAAACTGGAAACAAGGTTCCCCATAAAATAGCAAAAGCGGCGCCCACTAAAACCAGATTATTAAATAAAAAGGCTGACTCACGAGATACAATAGCGTCTAACTCGTGCGCAGAGCGCAAATCTTTAAGTCTATACAACAATAAACCCACAGATGTTCCAACAGTCATGATTAGAATGACCAAAAAATAAGTGCCAATATTAGACTGCGCAAATGAATGCACAGAAGAAACAATACCTGACCGGGTTAAAAAAGTACCCAACAAAGTCATCACAAACGACAAAATGACCAGAGCCATATTCCAAGTTTTAAGCATCCCCCGTTTTTCCTGAATAATGGCTGAGTGTAAGAAAGCTGACGCCGTCAACCAGGGAATAAATGCAGCATTTTCTACTGGATCCCAAGCCCAATAACCACCCCAGCCCAAAACTTCATAGGCCCAGGAAGACCCCAGTAAGTTACCCAGGGATAAAAAGAACCAGGCAATCAGTGTCCAAGATCTCACCTGAACGATCCAGCGATTATCCAGCTGGCCGGTGATTAGAGCAGCCATTGCAAAAGCAAAAGGCACAGTCATTCCCACATAACCTAAGTACAAAGAAGGGGGGTGAATAATCATATAATAGTTTTGTAAAAGTGGGTTTAAGCCTTGTCCATAATCAATACTAAAAGGAACCACACTGAAAGGGTCTGCATCAAAACTGATCAAGACCAGAAAAAACCCGGCAATGGCCAACAGCACTGCCGCCACCATTGGCAAAAAGTTATAGTTTTTTTGTCTGTTTTGCCACATGACCACACTTGAATAAATACAAAGAATAAGCAACCAAAACAAAAGCGACCCATTTTGCCCACCCCACAAAGCCGCCAATTTATAGATGGTTGGCATGGTATCATTGGCATGTTGATGCACATACTCAACATGGTAACGCCCTGTTAATAAACATTGCCATAAACAGATGGTTGCCGTTAAAACCGCCAAACTCATTGCCCAAACGCTGTTGCGGACAACCCTTACATACACCGTTCTTTTTTTAACCTGAGCAAAAATAGCGGTCAAAAAACCAAAAACACAGACCATCAAGGCTAAATAGATGCTGTATTGACCTAGTTTTTCTGGGCTTAAGTAAGTACTCATTCAACACCTCTTTTTTCTACGCTGCTGACTGTTTGCATTTGTAAAGATGGCTCTAACTTTTCTTCATAGCGTGAGGCACACTTGGCCAACACCTCTGTCGCCACAAAACGTTCTCCAGCGTAAGATCCCGTTAACACCACATCCGATTCGTCTTTAAAGGTATCGGGCATAGCTCCTTGATAAAAAACGTTTACCGTTTTATCGGTTTCTTTGACTTTAAACTCCCAAGTCAGGTCTTGAGTATTTTTCTCAATGCTGCCCGGAACCACTCTGCCTGCCAATTTAATACTTTGTTGATCATATTTGGACGTATCTTGTAAAAATTCATCCACGGTAACATAGTATTTGGTTGCTTGCGGTAAGGTGGTGGTCACCACAATACCAATACCAATAATTAATAAGGATAAGGCAATGATAAATTGAGTGCTTTTTAATTTCATAACTTTTTAGTTCTTGCCCTTTCTACCAGTTTTGGAAATATTTTGCATACTTGTTGTATTTCTTGCTCAGTATTATTCCAGCCTAAAGAAAAGCGTATGGCACTACTGGCTTCTTTTTTACTGTATCCCATGTTCAACAAAACATGGGATGGCTCAACAGAGCCGGATGTACAGGCTGAACCGGTTGATACGTCAATTCCTTCCATATCCGCCGCCACCAGTAAAGCTTGGGCATCAATATCTTGAAAAACAATACAGGATGTATTACCCAAGCGTTCTTGTGATTGTCCCACTATATCGATATCTGAAATCGATTGTACAAAGGCTTCTTCTAACTGATTGCGTAAGCGTTTGCACTGCGCTTGTTCTTGTTGTTCTATCTCACTCAACTCCTGAAAGGCTGCTGCCATGGCCACGATACCCAGCAAATTCTCTGTTCCCCCACGACGTCCTTTTTCCTGAGCCGACCCCTGCCATAATGCTTTAAAGGGAGCACCGTCTTTCTTGATCAAGACACCAACACCCGGCAATGCTCCCAATTTATGGCCTGAAAGGCTAAAGTAATCAGAAAAAGCCAAAGCCTCGGCAATATCCATTTTTCCTATGGCCTGCACGGCATCAATGTGTAGATACGGCTTTTTTTCATTGTGTTTTAGCATGCAATTCACACACTGTTTGATCGGCAAAACGATGCCAGTTTCATTGTTGGCCAAATGCAAAGAACAAAAATCAAGACTTTGGTTTTTAATGCTTTGCTCAAAATGATGCATAAAACCCTGACCTTGCTTTGAAGCGTGTACAATATTGAGTTGCGCTGACATGGCCAAGGCTTTTGCTTGTGCACCCAAAATACAAGGGTGTTCTGTATCACTGCTCACAATAGAGCTGTTGGCCTGTAAAAAAGCATTCCATGCCAAGTGATTGGCCTCCGTTGCGCCTGAGGTAAAAATAATAGAGCTCCCCGGCACCCCTAAATACTTAGCAATACTGTCTCTTGCTTGATCTAAATAAGCCCTAGCGCGCCGGCCAAGACCATGAATACTGCTAGGATTTCCTGTTTCTAGCGCAAGAAAGTCAATAACAGCTTGTCTGACACTGGGCCTTAGAAGACTCGTAGCATTGTGATCCAAATATATACGCTTTTCTTGCTGCACCCAATCACCTAAATAAAGAATTTACCTTAAACGTTTAACTGAATTGTCTATACCATCCTTGTTTTTGTTGGTCTAGGCTCATCTAAGACAATTGACTTGATAAATCGTCGCATGGCTATGGGTGATCATTTTGGTAATAAGCCGTTACAGCAACGCCGACCAACAAGCCTATAGTAGCGATAGAAACTATAAGTTCTAGTAATGTAAATGCTATGCGTGTTTTTTTGATACCATTAAGAGCTTTTAAAAATGAACCCAAGCGCATTATATTGTAGCAAAAGATAATATACTAGATCTCAATGAACAATTTATTGTCATGATTTCACTGGCTGCTTACCAGCCTTGCTTTTTTGTTATCATCGCGCCTTTATTCACTAAACATTTGAACGTCGTTTAATACTTCTTGGCCCCACATGATAACATCATTGGATGTCGTATAGTCTTGAATAAAGTTAGCCAAGTCACTGGCACCTTCATTTAACCAATACATTACACAATCTTCATTGGTGGTATGCGCTCCGTTTTCGGTATCTTGATGGTTCTGGGCCATCGGCACTCCTGCATTGACTAAACCCACTGCATGCCCCATTTCATGGATAAGCGTTGATTGTTCTACAAATCTCTGAGTCAATACTCCTCCAGAAGCAACAATGGCATCTTTAAACACTGCAATAATAGGTGTTTCACTGATATTGAAAGCAAGAACATTTGAACCTGAAGCTGCATTACCTTCAAGAAAATAAATGTAAAATACTGCTTCATTTTCTGTGGGGCGCGTATTGAAAAATGTTTCATTTAAATTTAAAACATCTTGCACAGACCACAGGTTTTTATTTTGCTGGCCCATGGCAGTCATGTCATCTAAGTTTTGTGGATATATAATATCAGGCGGCGTTGTCCGATATTGAAAAATCGCCGTTAAATTCTCTCCAAACACACTCCATAATGCTTGTCCATTAGTTCGATTACCCACAAAAGGTTCTGCTCCTGGCTCAAAAAATACCTCTATGCGTACTGTTTCACTTTTTTTAAAATAATTTTCTGGTGTAGAAAATTTAAACCTTTGTTCTTGACCAGAGCAACTAAGATGAGTCGCCATAAAAACATAACTAATGCCAAAAGTGACATACATTAACAAGCCGCGCATGGGTTTTTTTACAGCTAAAATCATAGTTCTTTAGTGCTTATTACATTAATCTGAATTAAACATCACCCTATAATCGTTTTTAAAACGTATAAAAAAACCCATTAAAATATTAAAAATAGATCAGTATTTTTCAACAATCCTCAAACTTTGCTATGAAGGTTCTATTGTATGGTAACTTATATTGAAAGCTCTCTTCCCGCAGAAGATCGTAAAGAAATTGAAAACGCATTTTATGAACTGATTGAGAAATACAGTCATGATTTTTCTCTTTTAGAAAAACCTTTGCAAACCTTGGTTGAGCAACATGGTGGTTTTATTTACCAACATTTTTTCAACCATTTTTTTTCTTTGAATCTTTCCATGATCAATGCCGGGAAAATCTGGGATGAATGCTTAAGCTTTTACAAAAGCCAGCCACACTTAGATTATCGTGTGGCTTTCTTACAAAACCTTTTAACAAACAAGCATGTGTTTCAACCCATAATCCTTGAACAAGAAAAACGCAGCCATCTTTTGGCATCAACCTATACTGATGCCTTGACCGGTATATACAATCATCGTTACTTTAATAGTTTCTTGATGAAAGAGCTTTCACGCAGCAAACGCTCAAGCCTACCTTTATCTTTACTGCTCTTAGATATTGATTATTTTAAAAGAATCAATGATAAATATGGCCACTTAAGCGGTGATTATATTCTTAAAGAAATTGGTCGCGTTATTTCCATTTCTGTTAGAGGTACGGATATGCCTTGTCGTTACGGTGGAGAGGAGTTTGCCATTGTTTTACCAGACACCGATACACGTGGGGCTTTGGTTCTAGCCAAACGTATTCAAAAGCGGGTTGCCCAATTGAATTTTCAAGGCATCCCTCAAACCATCACTTTAAGCGGCGGGATATCCACTTTTCCCAGGCATGCTGGTGAAATCAAAGAATTGATCCATGCTGCAGATAAGGCTTTGTATAAAGCCAAAAACAATGGTCGTGATCAAGTCCATATTTTTGAGCGCGTCGGTGATCAACGCAAACAACCTAGAAAAAATTTTCAAACTACTGGCCACTATACCCTCAATGAAAAAACCGATAATAAAAATCCTTTCATCACTAAGAATATTTCTCAATCCGGTCTATTGATTCAAACCATTTCATCAATTAATTTGGGCGATCAAGTGCATATCATGATGCATCTACCTAACAAAGCTCATTTAAATTGTGTCGCCCGTGCGGTTCATATTCATCATGCTCATAAAGTTGATATTTTTGAAATTGGTTTGGAAATTGTCCATATGGACGGCAAAGACAAAACCCTGCTCGGTCAGCTGCTGCAAGAGGATTAATTATCCTTGATAAGCTATCACGCATCACAAAGTAAATTTATAGTGCAATAAGTATTTCTCATGGCTGAGTTCAGCTTTTTACTTTTATTTTTAAAATCAGCTGCTATAAGCCTTCATTAATTATATTAATTTTTTATGAAATATTATAAGCGATGGAAATAATCATGAAACACGTATTTGTATTGAGTTTTTTATTGATCACCAGCATTGCTTTGGCTCAAGGTCCAGGACATTTGTCTGACCCAGATCAATGGCAACGTCTTGATGGCGGTGTTGATGCAAGAAATACTCAAAACACCCATCCAAGGAATAGTAGAACACACAACTACTCTAATGATCAATATGAACAATATTATTGGCTAGATGGCAACTACTACCCCAGCTATTCCAACACGGTTCAACAAAAACCCAGCAGAACCATTCATCAATACCAAAGGGGACAAATTAAAATTTGTAAGTTTGGCACAAATTTTATGCGCATCATCACTCCCAACAGCCAACAAACCTTTAACTATACTTTATCCGGGAGATCCCCCATTGTTACCGTTGTCAATACCACCATTCAACTGCATGTGGATACTGATGGTTCATGGCATGCTGTTGACGAAAAAAATGATCCCCTATTTCAGGAAGTAGAGTGCGATTAAACCTAATGGGTTCTCTCAATGTCAAACCCTATTTGTATTTTAGAGAAGCCAATAAGTGCTTGATCTATCTTAAACCAGATCTATACCTTTTAAAAAATGTATTTCAAGTACGTCTATATCAATAATCGAGCTGTAATAAAAACTACACTGTTTTGTACTCTAAGGTTAAAGACAACTCTTCGCTTAGAGTACAATTTTTACATTTTAATTTAACGATAGAAACTGCGCAATACACCACTATTGACAATACTGCCACCTGTTGCTCCCCAGCCTAAAAGTGCGTCTCCGTTGCGATTTAAATCCATAAAGTGATAATTATCAACAACTGTACCTGCTGGAGAAATTTGTTCTGGAGTTGTCCAAGTTTCGTTAATGTATTCCATTCTGTACATGACTTCGTCACTTAATGATGTTTGTTCGATAAAAATCAATACATAACGACCATCTTTATCCACTTCTATTTGCTTACTCACAACCACAAAACCATCTTGGCTCAAATGTTCTGTTCCTACATTGATGGGTCTTTGCCACACACCATTAACATAGCGAGCATACATTAAAACACCACAATCACTGCCACCACAATTAGTAGAACCGTCAAGTTGTGTCCAAGTAACCATGGCATCTCCATTATCTTCTATCGCAACTGAAACGTTAGGAACCGCCCAGGTAAAAAATGATCCAGGAACAGCGTTACCTGCTGGACTTAGTATATGATCTGCATCAGATTCACTGTTAGGATCATCCCATACGCCTCCATCTAGATAAGAATAAAAAATTCTATTCTCTCCTAAATTATCTTGTTGCACCCATGCCATTATGCCTTGCCCTGATGCATTGATGGCCGCATCATTGTATGTACCCCAAGGTTGAGCACTGGGAACGGGTGTGTCGGGTGTTGGGTTATCCGTTAAACCACTTGGGTCTACCCAATTGCTGCCGTATCTATAGCTTCTAAAAATCTGTTGCCTTGTTCCGTCCGATTGACGCCATGTTATAATTCCCTGTCTTGCATCATTCATCACAATAATGGGTAAAATCGCTGTTTGACCCGCTGGGCTAATCGCATCACTTGTAGGATCAACGGTGTTGGACCAGTTACCCAAAGCAGCTTTTTCTGTTCTTAACACTCGATTGTTGCTGCCATCAGACTGAAGCCAAATAATACTTGCATCACCGACTTCATTGACCACAACTTCTGCTGCACCATTCAATGTTGCTGTGGCCCCTAAAGTAAAATGGGCATCTTTATTAGCCGGTTGTTGCCAGCTGCCATTGATATATTCTGCACGCATGATTTGCCAAGCATTACTTGAATTGCGTTGCCCCCAGGTCAAAACGCCATAGCCATTATCATTAAGATCAAGTCTTGGATTTTCTGCAATGCTAGATGCATCAATATTAAATTGATCATTAAGATCTGAGGGGTCTGTCCAAACACCTTCATTAAATTCACTCATGTAAATGCTCAAATCTCCAGAAGCATTTCGCTGTTCCCAAAAAACAAACCCTAAGCCATTGTTGTTAAGGGCCGGCCATATACCAAAACTACCACTGCTGCCAAGCATAACTCCATCGGTATCATTCAAAGGATCTACCCATTCCTTATCTAAACAATTGACTGTAATTTTAAGACCCAGAGTCACCACACCTCGGTCTGAGTTTATGGTGCAGTTTTGTGTACTGGGCTCGGAGACTACACTCAGTTGGTAGTTCGCTCCTAAATCCAAAGGTAAAGAAAACTCTAAACTTCCATCCTCGGTAAAATGTAAATCATCTTCGCCATTATTTTGTAAAGTTAAGAGGCCGTTTAAACCTGAAACACTAACTTGAATAGACTCTCCTTGTCCAGCCAGTTGTAAACCAGATCCACATGAGTATAAAAATAAGTAAGCTGGAATCAATAAGTAATAAAATTTTTGTATGCAATTTTTAAACATGCGTACCTTTCTCTTTAGTGACTTTATATAACTTTGAATAGGACATAGAGCAAACGTCTTACAACTATCAATTTCTATGCCACAATTTTATCCTAATTAATTCAATTGTTTAGCCCTATTGTCTGCTATAAGATTAACTAAAGTTAACTCATTATTGACAATTTTTGTCATTCTAATAATTCATTCTGGAATGAATACTTGCTTTAATATAGTAGCAAAATATTCTTTTTTATCTAATGATTTTTGATTATGAATGATTTTATAAAACCTGATCTTGCCCCAAGCATTCTACATAAAGCTGATAACATTGATCACGCAGTGCCGTAACATCTTGCTTGTTTTTGGTTTTGCATGAGATAGGTGAAAGAACCTCAACGATTATTTTGCCAGGGTAAAGTTTGTAACTGCTTTTCAAGTTCACTTTATCCATACCCACAAAAACAACAGGTAAAATTTCGGCTTGTAAATCCACTGCCAAATGAAAGGCTCCTTTTTTAAAAGGCATTAATTTACCGCTTGGACTTCGCGTACCTTCTGGCGCAACAGCAACATGAATACCTGACTTAAAAATTTCTTCTGCCATTTTTAAAGATTGTCTCGCCGCATGGGCGCCTTGTCCAGCCTGAATAGGAATTTGTTTACCTCGCTTTAAAAAAGGGCCATAAATAGGCCATTTAAAATGACTGGCTTTTTCCACGCCACGAACCACACCGGGAATCGTTTGATACAGTACAAAATGATCTAAGATATTGATATGGTTAAAGATGACAACATAAGTTTTGCCACGCTCTATATTATCTAAACCTTTAAACTCAACCCTTAAACCAGAAATCTTGAGCATACCCCAACACATTAGCGCAATCATCCACTCTAAGCGTTCTATCTTTATAACAAAACTGAGTATAAAATAACTTAAGGCAATACTAAAAACAAAGACGCCGCCGACAAGCCACTGCAAACAAGATCTAAAACTCACCCAGAATTGATACAAGGACTTCATCACCCAGCTTTTTTGGTTTTCTTGTTGGCTTGTAAATATTTTTTTAAGTATTGCCCGGTGTAAGACTCTTTGTTTTTGACCAAATCTTCCGGCACGCCCATACCCACAAGCTCACCACCTTTAACGCCACCTTCAGGTCCTAAGTCAATCACCCAATCCGCTATTTTAATGACATCAAGATGATGCTCTATCACTACCACGGTGTTGCCTTGATCTACCAAGCGTTGCAGAACTTCATTGAGTCGCTCTACATCAGCAAAATGCAAACCGGTGGTGGGCTCATCTAAGATATAAATGGTTTTACCGGTTGAACGCTTGCTTAATTCTTTAGACAACTTCACCCTTTGCGCTTCACCTCCAGATAAGGTGATGGCCGATTGCCCCAAGGTAATATAGCCTAAACCCACTGCAATTAGAGCTTGCAGCTTGGCATGAATGCTGGGAATTTTTTCATAAAATTTGGCCGCCTCTTCCACGGTCATGTTTAACACTTCAGAAATGGTTTTACCTTTGTATAAAATTTCCAAGGTTTCACGATTGTAGCGCTTCCCCCTGCATTGCTCACAGGTTACATAGACATCGGGTAAAAAGTGCATTTCAATTTTAATAATGCCGTCTCCCTGACAGCCTTCACAACGTCCCCCTTTAACATTAAAAGAAAAGCGACCTGGTTTATAGCCTCGCATCTTAGCTTCAGGCAATTCAGAAAACAATTCCCTGATTGGGGTAAAAATACCGGTGTAGGTGGCTGGATTGGATCTGGGTGTTCTACCAATCGGCGTTTGATCAATGTCAATGACCTTATCAATTTTTTCTAAGCCGCCAATAGACTTGATATGTCCAGCTCTGGTTTTTGAACCATGCAAATGTTGTTTGAGCAGAGGAAATAAGGTGTCAATAATCAGGGAAGATTTCCCTGAACCGGATACTCCGGTGACACAGGTTAAACAACTCAAGGGTATCTTGATGTTAACGTCTTTAAGGTTGTTGGTTTTTGCACCTTTGAGCTCAATAAAATGCCTGCCCACTGAACGCCGTTTTTCAGGTAAAGGAATGATCTTTTTACCGGATAAGTATTGTCCGGTGATGGACTGCTTGCTTTGACAAATCTCTTGCGCCGTCCCGGCGGCCATCAATTGTCCACCGTGCACACCGGCACCTGGACCAATATCAATGACATAATCTGCTCCAAACATGGTGTCTTCATCATGTTCAACCACCAACACTGTATTGCCTAGATCTCTAAGATGCTTCAGTGTTTCTAACAGTCTATCATTATCGCGTTGATGCAAACCAATGGACGGTTCATCTAAAACATACAATACGCCCATTAAGCTGGAGCCAATTTGCGTTGCCAAACGTATTCTTTGTGCTTCTCCTCCAGATAACGTTCCGGCAATTCTATCTAAAGTTAAATAATCCAAGCCCACATTAACCAAGAAAGCCAAACGTGAACGAATCTCTTGCAAAACTTTTTTAGCAATGACTTGCTGACGCTCGCCCAGCTCCAAAAGCTGAAAAAAAACAAAGCAGTCTTGAATGTTTTTTTGTGTAACTTGTGCAATATTTAAGTCACCAACCTTGACATACAAGGCTTCTTTACGCAGACGCGCTCCATGACAATCAGGACACTCTACCACACTCATGTATTTTTTTTCTGTGTCTTCTCTAAAGTCTTCAGAATCAGACTCTTTGTATCGGCGCATGAGATTTGGAATCACACCTTCAAACACTTTTTTAACCGTGTATGAACCACTTTCCATGCTGTATTCAAAGTTGATCTTTTCTTTGCCACTACCATGCAAAATAATGTCTTTCACTTTATCAGAAAGTTTTTTCCACGGTGTATGAATATCAAAATTATAATGCTCGGCTAAAGTTTCAACTGTTTGAGCATGAAACCCAGCATAGCGCGTATTCCAAGACGCCACCGCTCCTCCCCGAATAGATAAATTAGGATTAGGAATAACCATATCCGGGTCAATAAATTTTTTAGTGCCCAAACCATCGCAACTGGGGCATGCCCCCAAAGGGTTATTGAATGAAAACAAGCGCGGCGCTAACTCTGGAAAAGATATGCCGCAATCTATACAGGCAGCCTTTTCTGATAACAGTTGTTCTTTAGCATGCTCCCCCAGAACTTCCAGTTTCATGACCCCTTGCCCTTGCTCTAAAGCAGTTTCAACCGAGTCTGCAATTCTTGTTCTGGATTTTTCTTTCACCACCAAACGATCCACAAATACATCTATGGTGTGTTTTTTGTTTTTATCCAGCTCAATTGGACTGGCCAGTTCATGAACGTTGCCATCAATTTTAACTTTGGTAAATCCAGCTTTTAATAAAGACTTGAGTTCTTTTTGATATTCACCTTTTTTCCCTCTGGCAATGGATGCTAAAAGATGAATTTTACTGCCTTCAGGCAAAGCCATTATTTGATCAACAATTTGTGATGCACTTTGTGAGCTTATTTTTTTTTCACAATTGTAACAATATTGCTCTCCCACCCTGGCAAATAACAATCTAAAATAATCGTAAATTTCTGTGGTTGTGCCTACTGTAGAGCGGGGATTTTTTGATGAGCGCCGTTGGTCTATGGATATGGCTGGAGACAAACCTTCAATGGCATCCACATCCGGTTTTTCCATTTGATCTAAAAACTGCCGGGCATAGGCTGATAAGGATTCTACGTAGCGGCGCTGACCTTCAGCGTAGATGGTATCAAAAGCCAAGGACGATTTACCAGAGCCTGACAAACCGGTAATCACCACCAGTTTATCTCTGGGAATGGTGACATCAATATTTTTTAAATTGTGTTGTCTCGCACCCCTAACCACAATATGTTTATGATCGTCTTGCAGTTGAGCATTTTTTTTTAGCATGTTTCAACAAACTCCATGGCAGCATTGATCAAGGCTTCACTGGCTTTGATATTTTCTGCTTCTGCATAAAGTCTAAACAAAGGCTCGGTTCCCGAAGGTCTAATCAACAACCAGGCACCATCTTCTGTATAGTATTTAAAACCGTCCACAGTTTGCGTGGATGCAACCAATTTATCACCCCATTGTTTAACATCTGTCTCTTGTAATTTCTGCATTACTTTTTGCATCAAACTCTGAGGAACTTTTAAGTCTTTTCGGATAAATTCATAGGGCCTAAAGCTTTGACATATATGCTCATAAATTTGACTCAAGGATTTTCCAGTGATGGCCATGGCTTCAAGCAACAACAAGGCTGTCATAAAACCATCTCGCTCAGGAAGATGATCGTCGGTGCCAATACCTCCTGATTCTTCTCCGCCAATCTGAGCATGACCTTCAACCATTTGCTCTGCAATATATTTAAAACCCACTTTGGTTTCAATGCACTTTAAGCCATTGGCCTCTGCAATCACATCCACCATACGCGTGGTAGAAACACTGCGTGAAACATTCCATTGTTTGTTACGGTTGTAAATCATGTGCCAATAAACGGTGGATAAGATTTTTTGCGTGCTAAAATAACGTCCTTGTTCATCTACGGCACCCAGTCGATCTGCATCTCCGTCATTAGCAAAACCACAATGAAAATCATCTTGAGCAATAAGTGTACACAACTCTTTTAAGTTCTGCTCTGTAGGTTCAGGAGCAATGCCCCCAAAACCTGGGTTATCTTCAGTGTGTAAACTTTTTACTTCTATTCCAAGACGTTCTAGCAATACTGCAAAGTGTTTTGAGGCGGAGCCATGCATGGTATCTATGGCCACTTTAAACTTGGCTTTTTTGATGGCTTCAACATCAACCAAGCTTAAAAGTTTTTCTGTATATTGTTCTAAAGGATTATAATCTTGAATCTTTCCTTGGGCTTCGTATTGGTCGTACAAGTTTGCATCAAACGTTAAGGCATCGACCTGAGCTATCGCCTGCTCAAACTGTTCTGTGGTTTTAACCAAAGCCGAGCCTCCAAAAGTTTCTTTAAATTTAAAGCCGTTCCAAGTTGGCGGGTTATGACTGGCAGTGATCACCACGCTTCCAGCAACGCCTTTTTCATATCTGGCACACCAAGATAGGAGAGGTGTAGGCATGGCTTCTTGAGTCATCAACACCGTAAAGCCACTTTTTGCAAAACAGGCGGCCACCCATTTGGCAAACTCTGTTGATAAAAAACGCTTATCAAAGCCTACAATAATTTTATTGAGCTCAGGTTTGTCGTGTTGCAGTTGTTTTGCAACACCCAAAGCCACACGGCCAACATTGTCAAAGGTATAATCTTTGGCGATTTCTGCTCGCCAACCATCGGTTCCAAATTTAATATGTGTCATATGCTAAGAGCACATACCACTTTTTCATTATTTATTAAACGAAGAATGCTAAATTTTAAACTATGGCTTACTCACCTTCATTAAACTTATACATTGCTGGAATCACTTTTAATTCACCTGTGTTTTGATCAATATACATCCCTCTACCAAAATAACTCACTTTTAAGTTAGACG
Source organism: bacterium (assembly GCA_022763185.1). NCBI lineage: Bacteria > bacterium. The sequence goes on from JALEGL010000015.1 coordinate 104,442, forward strand.
AACCGCTCAATGGGTTAACAAATTCATAGCTGGTGTTTTCTGGCTCCGGTGTAGGAGGAGTTCCAGGTGTGGGATTTGGCGTGGGTTTTACTCCGCCAGTTGGAAACTCTCCCCCTATTCCTCCTACTGGTGTACCTTTTGGTGGCCGAGGTGGCGCTACTGGATCAAGCGCATACGCATTTTGGAGAAAGAAATTTTCCACACGTGTGGCCATATCAAAAACTTTACGCTGAATATTAAGGGCCACATTGTCAGGGTCTAGATCGCCATCCAAGTCAGCAACAGCCCATGCACTGACCGTTTGTCCAGCAAGTACCTGTGTGTTACCGCTAGCAGAAAAGCTTTTAGTCTCAACAGCATTTACACCGTCATTTGAAAGGATCGTTGCCAAATCAGAATCTCCAATCAACATATACGAATAGTATCTAGGCTCAACAACAAGATGTATTCCTTGCGCAGCTGCGGTATTGCTCACTGGAAACCCATACGTCCCTGCAACCTTGCCTTGCCATGTACAGGCTGAAATGTCATTCACTCCTGTTCCAGAAAAACTGCCCGAAGTAGCACTAGGGTCATGACCAAAGTATAGATCTCCTTTGGTACCTTTGCCAGCACTGGGAGGAAGCCCTGCAACATAACTTCCTCCACTTAGACTGTATGTTTCAAAACTTCCAAAGGCTGGAGAAACAATGCACGTATACAGACTCCCCCCATCTTCTACAACTTTTGTTCCGTTGGATGCTGTTACCATTGCTCCATCAATAATTTTCCTTAATTGAAGCTTGGCTTCATTTGTTTTTGAGTTTTGAATATATTTACCGTACTGAGATATAACAACAGCTGCCAATATACCAATTATAGCAACCGCAATCATTAACTCAACAAGAGTAAAGGCCTGGACACGTTTTTTAAAATTTACTTCCTTCACTGTTCTATTATACCAAATTCGCTCAATAAGCGCTTGAAAAAAAATGTTGCTTGGAAAAAAAATTAAATTTATATTTTCGAGTTACTGTAATAAATTACTGTAATGATTCAAAAAGTAATTGTTAGCCGTATCCAATTAAAAAAAAATCTCCCCTTCTTTTTTAACGCTATTATTCCTTTTCTTATGCTCTGCTTGCGGTTCAGTTGGACTTCAAGTTAACGACGACAAAAAATCCACACTTTCCATCAACGTAACCGGCTTGCTTAATACTCTTACTTTATTGAATCAACAAGGAGGCGACACACTGAATATCAGCGGCAATGGTATGTATTCTTTTGTGTTAAATAGCCCTTTGGGTTCTGATTACGCACTGGAAGCAATATCCAACTGTACCGATAAATGTACAATCGATTCTGCTACAGGAACCCTTGATGGAAACAATATCATTAACATCGTTTGTCAACCTCTTGCATGGGAACACCCTCTTAACATTAATGATTATGTAAGCCCGGTAGGTACGCAAAATGATTACTTTCCTAAACTTTCTATGAACTCAAATGGAGAAACCTATATGTTTTTTCAAGGCGATCATAATGGCACCATTCGCTATAACTACCTGGCTCAAAGAACCAGTGCTGGAATGTGGTCATTTCCTACCGACTCTAGCCAACCTTTCACATTAAATTCACCCAATGTAAGTAACGAACATTCTATAGTCACAAGCGCAAACCAGTCTGCCCATGCTGCATGGATTCAAGAAGACTCGTTTGATGATCAGCAAGTCTATTTTGCACATTATGATGGAACCAGCTGGGCAAAACCAAACAATTTATCCGATTTTTTAAGTATTCCAGGATCCGATGCAACAAGTTTAAATCTGGTAAGCAATTCAGAAGGTAAAACGCTATTGACTTGGAAACAAGACATTGGAGGAGGAAACTTTCAACTTTTTTTTGCTGAAAATTTTTCTGGAGCCTGGACACAAATAAGCAACTACAGTGACGCTATTCCCCCTGCAATTGTAAATGTCTTAAGCACAACTACAGACATAAATGAATTTGGAGATGCTGTCATCCTACATACACTATCTTTAGACGGAGGAATCAGCTACAAAACATTTTTAAGCCTTTATGATGCCTCAACATCATCTTGGCTCCACCCTAACGATCTTAATGACGAGATCACGGCTTTAGCCAATGTAACATCACCTATTATATCGCTGTTTGACTCTGGTGACATTCTACTGGTTGGACTTAGAAATGGTAGCCAAGCGGTTGATGCTTATACATTTTCTAAAGCTACCAATACTTGGTCTTCATCAAACCAAATTTCAGTTAACGGCAACTGTACTAACCTAGGTATGGCAACATCGTCTTCAGGAGATGCTATTGTTCACTGGAAAGAAGCCAATCAATTATTTTACGCCCATTATAAAAATCAAGTTTGGAATCTACCCAACGATGCCAATGATTTTGTCTCAACGGCCACAGGCGGAGTTTTTTCTAGCGATGCTGCAATGGATAAATACGGCAACTTTACACTTGTCTGGTCTCAATTAGGAAATGCTAACAATGATATTTATTTTGCGCACTATATAAAATCATCTGATACCTTACACACACCAAACGATGCTTCAGATACAATAAGCCCAGCAATGTCGAGTGGAGCTCTTGCCCCTCATGTAACTATGGGACCTCAGTGTCAAACGGTTATAGCCTGGTCTGAAAGCGATGGTTCACAAAATCATATTTATATGAGTGAATATAAATAAGTGATTAAACTCTTATACATTTAAACAACGGTAAGCTTTTAGCATGCTTGAACAATCCGCTAAATTCTTTCCAACAATATCATAAGCCACACCATGCGCTGGTGAAACCCTAACAAACGGTAAACCCAAAGTAATATTAACAGCTTGCTCAGTTCCTGGATATTTGGCTGCTACCAAACCTTGATCATGGTACATGGCTAAAATAGCTGTCCATTGTTTGGTTTTACGCGCCTGTGAAAACAAAGCATCGGCAGAAAAAGGACCTTCGACAACATAACCTTGTTTATAAAGTTGTTCTATGGCTGGTTTGATGATGGTTTTTTCTTCGCTGTTCTCACTGAGTTCACCGCAGTGAGGGTTCAGTGCGCACACTGCTATTTTTACAGAATCTTTCCCTAGACTTTTAAAATGTGTCACCGTATCTTGAACAGCCATAACAATTTTTTCCTGGCTAATGTTATGGCTGACATCTTTAAGTAAAACATGATTGGTCAATAAAACAATGTTCAACTCATCATTGCTCAACATCATCCATGTTTGCTTAACTTTGGTCTTTTCTTGTAAGTACTCAGTGTGACCAGCAAAATCTTTGATCACCTTTTGCATAATTTTTTTATCCAGTGGTGCGGTGACAATGGCTTGCAACTTTTGCTGCATGGCTTGCTCAATAGCAGCATCCAAAGATGCTTTGGCAATTTTAGCTCTTTGTATTTTATCACCAGGCTGTGCGTAGGCCTTGATAGGAAGGCCTTCCCACACAATGCTGCCCTGTTGAATAAGCTCTTTGTAGCCGGATAAAAAGTTCTGTTCTTCAGCCAAAGCTTCAAAACTTTTTTGATCTGAAAAAATCTTAACGGTGTCGGAATCACCCAGCTTGCACTTAAGCAAACTCTTGGCAATAATCTCAGGCCCTATGCCCCAAACATCTCCCAGTGTTATACCAATTGCTTTAATCACGCCTTCAATGCTGCTTGCTTAATATTTTTGAATATTGGCTTTTCTACGTAAATCAATGACAAAACGTTCAAAAGCTTTAGCCAACAACTTACTTTCCTCTTGTTGCTTGTAAGCTTCAACCATGGCATCGCTGATTTCAATATCTACGTATTGTTTGTCTTTTAAAAATAAAAGATAAAAACCATTTTCATCTTCAATAACACTACTCTTTTGGCCTGGCTCGAGTGACTCGGCTGCTTGTAAAATATTTTGCTTTAAATCTGTTTTTTTAACCACACCCAAGTAGCCTCCTTCAGTGGGAGCTGGACCTTCAGTATGTTTTTTTGCTTGCTTAATAAAGTCATTCTGGTTTTTAATTTTGCTGTTAATTTTTTGTACTTCCTTAAGACTGCTTGTTTGTCTGGCCTTAAAAAGCATATACAGCTCAAAAGCATTGTCTTTTTTTTCACTGGCTTGTTGTTGCTTTTTTTCTTCTAACACTTTTTTTATATTATCAACGCTTAAATCTTTAAGTTTTGGACGAATCAACCATGCCATCAAACGACCTTGCGCTTGTTGTTTAGCCAAGCTTTGTTTGTATTCTTCAAAAACAACCCCTTCTTGCTTTAGTGCAAACCGAAGTTCATCAATGTTTTTCATGCCATTTTGCTGCATGACTGATCTAAGCGATGCTTGAATGTCTGATTCAGAAGGACCAAAGCCACGCTTTTCAATTTCTTGTTCAACCAACTTATCATTAATCAATTGGTCCATTACTTTAGTATTGAGCTCCTCTGTTGTAAGCGTTTTCAGATTAGGAGCCTGAGCAAGCATGCCACGCCTGGTTGATTCTAAGTCTGACATTAAAATAATTTCATTGTTCACTCTGGCAACTACTTTATCAATTACTTTTGCCCAAGCATGCTTGCCATGAAACATAGTAATTAACAGGCCAATACTACATAGTGTTGTGTTTAATTTAAATTTTTTCAATAAGTGCATAATTTCTTTCAATTTTTGTTTGTGAAAAAAAGTTCTGTTTCCATTCTAATAACACTTTTTCTTTCTTTTTTTCCAATAAAAGTGCATTTATTTCATCCTTCACATGTTCAAAGCTCGGTATATAGGCTGGACGCACTTTAATCAACTTTACAATATGATAGCCGTAGTCAGACTTGATAATGCTACTGATACTGTCTTTTTTTGCGCTTCTCAAGTATTGCACAATGGCTTTGGGTAGCAAATCAATTTCATACCATCTGGCTGGTGTATACCTGATATCTAAAACATCCATATCCACCTGCAAGGATTCAAAACCCTCCTCACCTAGTTTTTTATAGGCATTAACGGCTTCTTGTTCATATTTACTTTCTAACATTTCCAGCATGTATTGTTTTTTTTGTTCAAATTTTTTTTTATTGTTTTTATAGAACACTTTGAGTTGCGCAACCGATGGCGGGCTGATGTCTTGGGTAATGGCTTGTTGCACTTTGGTCAATAGTAAAAAGCGTTTTATCTTTTCATTGATTTGCTCAATTTCAAGTCCTTCTTCTTTTAAAGAGGCCGGCATGGACTCTTTTTGGGCATTGATTTCTTGTTGATTAACGTCAAGCCCTCTTTTTTTAGCTTCTAAAATAAGTGCAGTCTCTTCTATCAACTCATGGATCAGCATTTTTTTAAGTGCTTGTTTTTCTTCAGAGCCCAATACATCTAGGTTCAATTGGTATTCATTTATTTTTTGTTCAAAATCTTGGCGAGTTATTGAGTATCCATTGAGCTTGACCAGAACTGTTGCATGATCATTGCGCTCGCAAGAAAACAACAAGCCTAAGATAAAAAACACCATGGCAGGCCATGCTGGTGAGTTGTGTAAAGAAAGAGGTTTCACTGCTGTGCTAATTTTTCAACGTTATTTTGCAAAACTTTGATCGATGCGTTGCTGCGCAATTCTACCAATTCATTTTCAAGATTTTTTTTGTTTTTTTGCTGTATCAAATGTTGGCGTATGTCTTTTGCAAAATGTTTTAAGTCTCTTTTGTCGCCAGTAAGAACAATAATATGATAACCAAATTGCGTTTTGATACTCTCTGAGACATCACCCACTTTTTCCAAAGCAAAACTGGTTTCTGTAAATTCTTTGACCATGGTTTTTCTATTAAAGTAGCCCAGATCACCACCGTTATTTTTAGTCCCTGGATCTTCTGAATGTTGCTTGGCCAATTGGGCAAAATAGTTTAATTTTGGATTGGCCAGATAGTCTTGTCGAATTTCTTTTATTTTAGCTTTTGCTTGTTCATCGGTTCTTCCAGAACCTTCTCCAGAACGAATAAGAATATGACTGGCTCTAACCTGACTGAACAGGTCTTTATTCTGCTCAAAAAATTGAGCCACCTCTTTATCAGTTACATTAGCAAGCTTGGTATTGTAGCGTTCTTTTAGATACTCTCTTACCATCGCTTGCTTAACATCATAAGAACGCTCGTGAATCTTACTTTTGACTGCTTGCTGATACAAAAGCTCTTCATCAATTAGATCTCTTAATAAATCTGTCCGGTTTTCCTGTTTCTCATAGTTTTTAACCGGAATTTCACTGACTTTGCTTAAAGCCATCTGGAAGTCTCTCACTGTGACATGTCTTTTATTTACATGGGCCAACACTTCATCCCTTTGCGAACGCATACCGCAAGAACTCAATGAAAGGGCTAAAAAGAATATTAAAATTGGTTTTGCCTTCATAACTGTGCTGCATAATATACGGGCCACCGTACTTTTTCAACATATACAGCTTAAAATTATGCTAATCTTTTCTTCATGGTCTTAAACCTGTATTCTTGAACTGGGTAGACTGCAGGTTATAATAACAAAGCTTGACTATGAATTGAGTTTTAAAGTGATTTATTATAGAAACAGTGCATGAAAACTATAATTTTTACCCTATCTTTTTTTTTATCTTGTACCACTTTGCTTCAGTGCGCTTCATCCAAAAAAATCAACCCTGTTGAGCAATACATGACACGATCAGGTTTAAACTACCAACATTTTAATAAGAACATTCGCCCGCAAGATGACTTGTATAGCTTTGTCAATGGCCACTGGATGGATACCTATAAACTCCCTGCTGACAAATCAAACTTTGGTGCATTTGGCGAGCTGCATGAGCAATCCAGAAAAGATGTCAAAGCAATTATTGAAGACGCTTCAAAGCAAGACAGCAAGAATGCTAAAAACGTAGCTGCACTTTATCAAAGCTATATGAATAAAAAATTACTGAATAAAAAAGGCTATACCCCACTTAAAAAAGAGCTTGCTGCCATTGATGCAATTGAAAATCTAAAATCACTTTCTGCGTACATGGGCACCTCTCAAATTATATCTGAAGCACCCTTTAGTTTTTACGTTTATGCAGACAAAAAGAACCCGGATGTTAACGTTTTATACCTTCATCAATCTGGTCTTGGTCTTCCCAATCGAGACTTTTATTTTGAAAAAGATAAAAAAAGTGAGTCTATTCGTAGTGCTTATGTTGCATACATTCAAGATCTCTTAAGCAAAATAAATTATCCCAAGCCTGAAAAAACTGCTCAAGCCATTATGGCACTTGAAACCCAGTTGGCTCAGCATCAGTGGACCAAGGAAAAGTTGCGTGACCCCATTGCTCAATACAATCCTAAACAAGCAAAAGATATTAAAAAACTTTTATCCAATTTGGATTGGGACGCTTGGCTGCAAACAGCAACCCTGCCAAAAAATTTAGATGGCGCAATTGTTGCTCAAGTAGACTACTTTAAAAAGCTCAATGATATGATTACAGACGTAGCTTTAGACCAGTGGAAAGCCTATTTCACCTGGCACATGATTAATTCTAAAGCGGACTATCTATCCCAAGACTTTGCCAAAGCAAAATTCAACTTTTATGCTGGCGTTTTAAAAGGCGTTAAAAAACAAGAGCCGCGTTGGAAAAGAGCGGTTAATTTGGTCAATGCCTCTTTGGGTGAAGCTGTGGGCGAGATGTACGTTAAAAAACATTTTCCTGCTGAATCTAAAAAACAGATGAATATCCTGGTTGAAAACCTAAGAAAAGCCTATGCGCAATCCATCAAAGAGCTGGACTGGATGGGTGAATCCACCAAAAAACAAGCTTTGATCAAACTGAAACAATTCACGCCCAAAGTAGGTTACCCCAACACATGGATCAACTATGATTCACTAGAGCTTTCTGAAGATAGTTTATTTGCAAACATGCAGGCCATTACTGTATTTGATGCACAAAGAAACATCAACAAACTCGGTAAACCGGTGGACCGAGAAGAATGGTTCATGACCCCGCAAACGGTCAACGCCTACTATAGTCCAGTGATGAACGAGATTGTATTTCCGGCTGCTATTTTACAAGCCCCTTTTTTCAATCCGCAGGCAGATGATGCCGTCAATTATGGCGCCATTGGCGCTGTGATTGGTCATGAAATGGGTCATGGTTTTGATGATAAAGGATCCTTGTATAATGGCAAAGGCGAGTTAAAAAACTGGTGGACAGAACAAGACAAACAAGCCTTTAAAAAGAAAACTGAAAAATTGGTTGCGCAATTCAATGCCTTTACCGTGCTTGATGGTGAACTGCATGTCAACGGTGAATTCACCCAAGGCGAAAACATTGGCGACTTAAGCGGCTTGACTATAGCTTATAAAGCTTATCGTTTATCACTCAATGGCAAAGAAGCCCCTGTGATTGATGGCTATACCGGTGATCAACGCTTTTTTATGGGTTGGTCACAGGTATGGCGGCGTAAATTTACCGATGAAGCTTTGGCTGACCGGATTAAAACTGACCCGCATGCGCCTTCAGAGTTTAGAACCAATGGCACCGTGATGAACATGCCGGAGTTTATGCAAGCCTTTGATGTAAAGCCAAGCGATAAACTTTACCGTGAACCCAAAGACCGGGTGAAAATTTGGTAAGCTTTTAAACCTAAACCACGCTTTCTAAAAAAGCCTTGGTTTCTTTAAAGGCGTCCATGTCATGGTCAATGGATATGCTTAAACGCTGATCGGGGTGCAATTGAATTTTTTCATTGCGCTTGACCTGCTTTAAAAGCTTATCCATATTGATCGGGGCTTTGTCACTAAACTCTATGCTTGGGCCTTCATCAGAGATCCTTAAAACGCTTACACCACAATTTTTAGCAACAATTTTTAGTTGAATAACCTCAACTAAATTTTCTACGGTTCTTGGAATAGGCCCAAATCTATCTCTTACCTCAGTAATCAAGCTTTCTAAGGCTTGTTCATCTTTGGCTGCAGAAAACCGTTTATACAGAACCAGCCGCTCACCGGTATCTCTAACATACTCCTCAGGAAAATATGCTGGGAGCGTGGTTTGAATTTCTGGTTCAATTTCTTCAGGCTGCTCTTCTTCACCTTTGAGTTTGCGCACTTCTCTTTCTAATAAAGAGGCATAGAGTTCAAAACCTATTTCTGCTACATGTCCTGATTGAGCAGAACCCAACATATTGCCTGCCCCTCTAATTTCCAAGTCATGCATGGCTATTTTTAAACCAGACCCCAAATCGGTAAAACGTTGAAGAGCCTTAAGCCGTTTTAAAGCATCACTGCTGATAATCTCTTCTCCAGGAATCATCAAGTAGGTATACGCTTCTCTATCAGAACGCCCAACCCTACCTCTTAATTGATACAGCTGTGCCAGGCCAAAGCAATCGGCTCTGTTGATGATCATGGTATTGGCATTGGGAACATCAACACCCGATTCAATAATGGTGGTGCTGAGCAAAACATCAAACTCTTTTTTAATAAAGCCCAGCATTTTTTGTTCAAGCATTTTTTCATCCATTTGGCCGTGGGCAAATTCAATTTTGGCTTCTGGCACCAGCGTTTTTAGATGCAACCACTGAGCTTCCATCGTATCAACTCTGTTGTGTAAAAAGAAGACCTGTCCTTTTCTGGCCAACTCTTTTCTGATGGCATCCCTTATCAAGGCATCGTCATTTTTACATAAAAATGTTTTCACGGCTTTACGGTCCAAGGGAGGCGTATTGATAATGGATAGATCTCTAATCCCGGTCATGGATAGTTGTAAAGTTCTGGGAATTGGGGTTGCTGTTAAGGTAAGAACATTAACTTGATTGCGATAACTTTTGATGGTCTCTTTATGTTTTACCCCAAAACGATGCTCTTCATCTAAAACCAGCAAACCCAGGTTTTTAAATTTGATATCTTTGGACAGCAAACGATGAGTACCGACGACAATATCCAGTTCACCCTGAGCCAATTGTTCTATGATCTTTTTTTGAGCCGCCTTTGTTTGAAACCGGCTTAAAAAATCAACCTTAACTGGATAGCCTTGCATGCGCTCTTTAAAGGTTTCATAATGTTGTTGACATAAAATGGTTGTCGGCACCAATACTGCGGTTTGCTTACCTTCCTCTACGGTTCTAAATGCTGCGCGTAAGGCAATTTCAGTTTTACCAAAACCCACATCACCACACACCAGCCTGTCCATGGGCTTTGCACTTTCCAGATCTTGTGCAATGTCATCTATGGTTTTGAGTTGGTCCGGGGTTTCTTCAAAAGGAAAATCACTTTCAAAGGCTTTGTACATTTCATCTGCAGCTTGGTAAGCTTTACCACTGGCCAACTGCCTCTTGGCATAAAGCTCTATCAGCTCTTGCGCCATTTCTTCCACGGCTTTTTTGGCTTTGGCTTTGGTTTTTTCCCAGGTAGAATTTTGACCTAATTTGTCGAGTGTTGGTTTACGTCCTTCACCGCCAACATATTTGTGAATTCTGTTGAGTCTATAAACAGGCAAAAACAATTTATCCTGACCGGCATATTCTATTCTTAAAAAATCATTTTCTAAGTCATTGAACTTGATTCGCTCTAAGCCTTGATAAACTCCTACCCCATGGTCAATATGAACAATGAAGTCGCCCTTGCTTAAATCTTGTAGAGAATTAAACTGCTGCGCTGCTTGTACTTTTTGCTCAACCACTTTCTTTTTTGAACCAAAGATATCTTTGCTGCTGATGAACACTTCATGACCGTCATGATCTATAAAACTCTCAGATAAATAGCCCTGCAACAATGTGATGTCCGTTTTTTTAGAATCATTAGCTGACTGTGATGTGTTGTTTAATTTTAAGGCAGCTGAAAATTCATGCTGTTGTAAAATTTTCTTTAACTTATGTGCATCACTCTCTTGTTCACAGACAACAGTCATTGATCTAGCATTATCTCTTTGTTCAGCAATAAAGTTTAGCAAAGGCTTTAAAGGCTCTTGCTTTTTATGTTCAATTTTAAGGGCTTGACGGAGCTCTATCAAACCGGCAATATTTTTTTTAATTGTTTTATTCAGCGTTGTGCTTTCACTGTTGCTTTGAATATCTTGTAAAACAACTCTTGATTGCTCACCCCATAACTTAAAATTTTTTTCTGCTTCAATAAAATGTTCTTGCGGATAACACCGCACCTCTTCTTGATCTTGTTGCGCACCTTTTTCCTCAAGTCTGTCCATCAACTTTTTTTGGTTCCGGTTTAAAACCATGGGATCTATGCTTACCCAAACAGCCTGGGCATCTTCTTTGATATAATCTAAAATACTGTGCCGCTCTGGATAAAACACCGGTAACAAGTCATGGTAAATGGGCAGATAACGCTGCTCGTCCAGTGCCAATAAAATATTGGTTCTTTTAGACGCCGGAATTTCTCTAGCATCCACATAAGCTTTAATATTTTTTCTAGCTGTTTGGCATACTGCTTTGGATAATAAAATTTCAGAAGAAGGAGTAAGGTTAATCTTACTCTCCTGATCAATTGACGTTTGATTAAACAGATCAAAACTACGAATGCTTTCAATTTCATCGCCAAAAAACTCTATTCTGTGCGGTTGTTGCGCTTGACTCAAAAAAACATCTACAATAGCGCCACGCACAGAAAATTGTCCTTTACCATCAATTTGCGATACTTGATCATAGCCTGCTGATATCAGGTTCTCTATCAATACTTGTCTATCGACCTCTTCTCCAACAGACAAGCTTAAGCTGCTTGACTTTAGTACAGGAATGGGAAGGGTTATTTGCGATAATGCATTGACAGGCACAAGGACAATATCTGCTTTTTTTTGCAATAAGGCATGCAGCACCTTAATTCTATCCTGCATGTCGCGTTGATCTTCTAAAAAATGTCTGGATTTAAACAAGCTTTCTTTGGCAGGGTAAGCCAAAATTTGAATTTTTTGGTTTTTTTTCTGGTACTGAGAAAAAAAACGAAGATCCTCAAAAATATTTTGTAGGGTGGTTTCATCAGGCAGTACTAAAATATGTTGTTGACCCGGTTGATAAACCTGCTCTAAAAAAATTTTAGCATACGCAGGACCCAACAAGCCTGTAAATACTGTTTTCATATGCTGTGCCTGTATCCCCTAAATTGATCGTGAGGTCAATTGAAAAGCTCTGCCTTGTTTTAGACCTTAACACCCAAAAGAATCTCACAGAAGCTAGGAACATAAATTAACATTTTTATACCTTCATGCTATGCTGACAAGATTAAGTATGCAATTAATTAACAGTGGAAAATACATCTTAAAATTTTACTTTTCTGACCCTGGCGCCAGCCCGGCATGGGTCTCAAAGTCATTTGATTATATTGATAACCTCCCTGATCATCATAGACAATCCCTGATAGATATCCATTTTAAAAATGATGGTGCCGATGTTCCTTTAGCCTTCATCAATTTGGCCAAACTGGGATTTATGGCTTTAGAAAAACGTTTTGAAAGTTCTGATCAATCCTTGAAACTTGATGATCTTGACCAAGAGTTCATTGTTCTAAAGGAAAAAATAGACTCTTTTGTTAAGCAAAACAACTTTGGCACTGAGCGTGTACAGTTCTACAGCCAAGAAATGGAAAACTTAGAAAGCCAAGTTAATTCTTTTTCAAAAAAGCTTAAAGAATCAAAAAGTTTATTTTATAGAAAAAAAGATAAACAAGAAAAACCTAAAAAAACAAAAGCACATACGACACCCTCTAAAAAATCCAATTCTAGATTGATGTTTCTGTTTTCTATTTTTTTAATTGTTTCCGGTATTGTTTTTTTCAAACCAATTTCAACCTTTGTATGGCAAATGTTTATTGGTTCCAGCGTAGAACAGATCAGCACTGAGTTAAAAGTATCCAAACATAGCATTGAGGGAAGACGTCTAACTCTTTTTGTTTCAGAGATGGAATTAAAATCAAAATCTTACAGTGAACTAAGAAATATTTTACAAACCATGTTAGAGAGATCTTTTGACAAAGGTTTTGAAAACTTTACAGTTAAAACCCTTGAAAATAAAGTCGTAGCAAAAAATATTTTGTCTAATAATAAACCTTCTCTTTATTTGTTTTATACACCATAAAACTTAAGTTTTATGGTGCAACTTTTATTGCAAAAAACCAAACAACTTTAGTTTACATTTTTTGTGTCAATAAAAATATATATGTTCCGTTGTTTTTTAGGCACCCTTTTTTGTATAATATATGCATGTACCGCAACAATAAAAAAGGATTTACCTTGGTTGAACTCATGGTGTCTGTTGTCATTCTTGGCATACTTAGCGTTGTCACAGCTTTTTCTTACATCAAAATGATGCAGGAAATACGTTCAGCCGAAGCCATGGTTTACATCAGAAAAATCCACGATGCTCAAGTTACTTTTGCTTCTGCACCGCCTTCACTTTACAGTCCCAGTTCAAGTTTTTGTAAACCACAAAATAGATTCTCTAAAATTGCATCCTCTACCTGTCCTCAAGGACAAGTCTGCAACGATATCAATGCAAAACCACCCTCAGGGAAAAAAGAGTACATTTATATCTACAGTACAAAAAGACAACATATTTTTGATGGATCTTGCGATGAATCTCAACACTATCAACGTTATGGCAGCTGGGAAGCATTAGGCATAACTGATTCTAATGAAGTTGCATCAAGTTACAATTTTAAAAATGAATTGAGTAATTTAATTGTGCCTATCGCGCAAGCAGGTTGGGGTAATTTTGTTAACGGTAACGGTAACGGTAACGGTAATGGTAATGGTAATGGTAATAACTCGAACAACGATAACAACTCCAGTGGCAGTAGTGATCCAGACCATCATTTAAACTCTGATAACAATAACAATACCGGCAACAGCAGCAGCAACAATGGCAATGGCTCTTCTCCCGCTGGTGAATGCAGTGCAGGACAAAACTCTGGAAACAGTAGTCAGGGATGTAACAATAATAATGGTAATAACGGTAATAACGGCAATAACGGCAATAACGGAAATAGTGGTAACAATGGGAATAATGATAATGATTATGCCAACAATAACTCTGGCAATGATGACCCTGACCATCATTTAAACTCTGATAACAATAACAATACCGGCAACAGCAGCAGTAACAATGGCAATGGCTCTTCCCCCGCTGGTGAATGCAGCAGCGGACAAAACTCTGGAAACAGTAGTCAAGGATGTAACAATAACAATGGAAACAATGGTAATAACGGGAACAGTGGCAACAATGGGAATAATGACAATGATTATGCTAACAATGACTCTGATGATAATGATAGCAATCAAGATGTTTCTGACGCAAATGAAAATAATCAAGATTTGAATAACGACGCTGAACAAAACAACAACAATGATATTGCCCAAAACCAGCCTTTATCAAATGACGATTACAGCATCCCTTCTAACCCAGTTAGCGTTGAACAAACAGAAGAAATCAGCGTTATTCGGATTCCTGACCCACTGCATTTTTCTTTCTTTGCAGCACAAGATGCCACAGTTATGGATGCATACAATGTTGATCATTTAAATAAAACCATCACTGTTTTTGCCGTTGCTGATACAGATGGTGACTATGCCGATGGTAACTTTACCTTTCCAGAAATTTATGAACAGGACCTGGGTAATCCAAGAAGTCATGGTAAAGTATGGACGATTTCAAGAAGTATTTATATTGACGCCAATGGAGAAGTACAAACAACAGGCGGTATACACCACTCTAACAAGGGTGAATAGAACACTATTCTTCACATAAATACTAAAAACTGCAGTTTTGTATCTGGATTTTGTCACAGTAACCCTTTATAATGAAGACCTTGATGAAACATTTTATTAAAGTTTTTCTCTGTTCAAGCTTGATTTCTGCCACTTTATTTTTTCAAAGCTGTTTTGATATCGCCTTGAATGATTTGGATGCCAATGATTTTATTGATCCCAACCTTGTCACGCCTACTCCCACTGGTCCGGTCACACCCACATTTGAAAATGATATTTTACCTGCCTTTACTTCTGCTTCATGTACCAGCTCAGGCTGTCATGGCAATGGTGCAGTGCAAGCTTCTGGATCTAATCCCCCTGGCTTAAATTTACAAATTGGCGATGGCGCCCCCAGTGGTCCCAATGAAGATACTGCTCAATATTTGTATGATTTTTTATTGGGAAACAATGGCAATACCCTTTATGTTGATACCGGCGCTGCGCAAAGCAGTTTTCTTTTAACCTATCCTCAATCCACCGGCAGTACCCACGCAGGTGGCCCCAGTGCCTGGGGAGGAACAGGTAGCAGCAACTATCAAACGGTATTGGCCTGGATACAAGCTGGCGCACCGTTTTAAGCCGTTTTCTGAGAGGGAAAAACGCTTTTCCCCTCTTGTCGAAAACGCGGTTTCCGACATATTCATAAAGCTATACTTGTGAAGAGTAAGGCATTGCCTTACGAAGAGCTAGTATAACTTATGCCGCCCACGGCACCCTTTGCGCTCGCAAGCGCTATCGCAGTGCTTGCTCGTTCTTTACCAAAAGGTTCCCGACACTATATTGATAATCAAAATTATTTTTATGCAACATGAAGGCCTTGAGGGCTTTAGCCCAATCAGCCGAATGTTCATAAAAATAATTTTACTGGATTTTAAAAATACCTAAAAAAAGGGGACAGCTACCTTTTTATTAAAAAGGTAGCTGTCCCTGAAATAAACTAAGCCTGTTTAAAAATACCATGCAACAAGTCTTTCAACTGATCTGGGTTGACCAGTTTTTTTCCTTGTTCTGTTCGCTGTTTGATTTCAACTTTGCCTTCAGCCAAAGCTTTGGCACCCACCGTGATCTGTACCGGGATGCCCAATAAATCGGCATCTTTAAATTTTCCACCCGTGCCCATTTTACGATCATCGTACAAGACGTCATAGCCCAAAGATTTGAGTTGCTCATACACAGTATCGGCTGTTTCTTGAACATCCCCTGGTTTATGATCTGTACTGATTAAATAAATATCAAAGGGAGCCAAAGCTTTTGGCCAAACAATGCCAAATTCATCATGATTTTGTTCTATCGCCGCGGCCGCTGTTCTGGCAATACCAATACCATAGCAGCCCATGACCATGGGCTGCTGTTTGCCATTTTCATCTAAAAAGTTGGCGCCTAGTGTTTCACTGTACTTCGTGCCCAGCTTAAACACATGACCCACTTCAATGCCCCGTTCAATGTTAATGGGAGTTTTGCATTTTGGACAAGCGTCACCGGCTTTGACTTCACTCAGTAAAACATGCTGATCCAAATTAAAATCTTGTCCCGCAACAACACCTCTGGTGTGATAACCTTCTTTGTTACCGCCACTGGTGTAGGCCTGACCCTCAACAATAAATTTATCAACAATCACTGCTTCCAATGCATCTGCCTTAATGTTTTGAGGACCAATAGAACCTGGATAAACACCCACCAATTGCTTTACTTTTTCTTCTTCAGGCAAACGCATGTGTTGACCCTTAAGATAACGGAGTAAGGCAATTTCATTGAGATCTCTATCTCCTGGCAAGACCACGGCATAGAACTTGGAATCCACTTCCACAATCAAAGTTTTTAAAACGGTGTTGAGTTCAATATTTAAAAAGTCTGCCACCTCTTTGGTTTTTTTCATATTGGGCGTGTGTACATCTTCTTGCTTGATCTGATCTGGATTATTCACGACTTGATCAATGTAAGCATCGGCCTTCTCACTGTTGGCCGCATAGTCACAGCTGCTGCACACCAAAACCGCATCTTCGCCAGTCTTGGCCATGACCATGAATTCTTGTGAGAGCTGCCCACCAATGTTACCTGAGTCAGCTTCTACGGCTTTAAAACGCACACCACATCGGGTAAAAATGTTTTGATAGGCCTTAAACATTTTTTGATAACTTTCATCCGCTGCTTCAGAGCTGACATCAAAACTGTAAGCATCTTTCATGGTAAATTCACGCGAGCGCATCACACCAAAGCGTGGTCTGACTTCATCTCTAAACTTGCTTTGAATTTGGTATAAATTCACTGGCAGCTGCTTGTAAGACTGAATCTCACGGCGAACTAAATCAGTGATGGCTTCTTCGTGTGTGGGTGCAAAACAGTACTCTCTGTCTTTTCTATCCTTGATTCTTAACAGCTCTTTACCCGTGCTTTCCCAACGGCCACTTTCTTCCCACAACTCTTTAGGGTGAATAGCCGGTAAAGAGACTTCCATGGCGCCGGCAGCGTTCATTTCTTCACGCACGATTTGCTCAACTTTACGAAACACTTTTAAACCCAAGGGCAAGACATCATAAATGCCGGCGGCAAGCTGACGAATCATGCCGGCTCTTAGCATCAGTTGGTGACTGACAATTTCTGCTTCTGCTGGAACTTCCTTTTGGGTAGGACAAAAAAACTGCGAAAACTTCATGTTTGTCCTATAACATAAATCAATTGTTTTTCTTACAATTACTTATCAAGTCCTCATAGAGTTTTTTCTAACAAGCAAAAATCTTTAGGGTTTTATCAAAGTGCTTCCTATTGTGATGAGGTAGGTGCCATGCAACAAAAAACCTTGTTTATCAAAATATTGTGTATAGTACGGTTTATTTGTTTCTTCATTTTCTTGAGGTAGAAAAAAAACATTCTGCAAACATACATACTGTTCGGTTTTTGCTGCCTCTTCCAGTTTCTTGAGTATATTGCTATAATTTTGATCATGTTCTTTTACGCAATCATCATTTTCTTCATCACTATAAATATGTTGTTTTGAAATGTTGTACAACCCAAGGTCTGGAATTGCAATAAGAAAGCCCTCATAAGTGTATGGATTGGGCTCACTAATTTCAATACCTGGTTGAATAGCAAAAATTTCAACTTTAATGGTATCTTTTAGAACATTTCCACAAACCTCTTCCGTTGCAATGAGTGAATTTTGTGCATATACAGCACTTGATATTAAAATTATGCTTATCGTTGTAAAAATAATTTTTGCACTTTTTTGAACTAACATTTTATCCCCTTATATTTATTGTATTGTTTACTTACACTCAAGCTTTTTTGACTCGCGTTTTTTGATGCATCATCAAAATTCACATTGGCCGGCTGCTGTCCAGCACCCATGAAAATTACATCCACCGCTTTTTTATAATTTAAAGTTAAATGATATCAATCCCCATTAAAAGCAGAACCAAGACCGACATATTATATCTTTCATTTTAATTCAATCTCTTTTTTATTGTTTTGTCATCGATACTTGTATGGATTTGTATACTTTTTAGATGAATAGAAAATAAACACGACTGCATATTTTTTCCCTGTATTTTTGCTGAATATGATACAATAAGATTATCTTATTAAGCATTACATATCTGTATGTCTTATTCCGTACACAAGAACTTATCCCTATTTTGGGTCATCAGGATTATATCCAACAAAGGAGTTTTATTTGAAAAAGCCTAAATTGATCAAACACGCATCCAATAACCCCGATCACGTTTTTGAACTGTCGCATCCTGAGTACGCACAAAGCTTGTTTGGAGAAAATGATGGCAACTTAAAACTCATTGAAAAAACCTTCAATGTTGATATTTTGCCGCGTGGAACACAATTGCATTTTCAAGGCAATCCACAGAACATCAAAAAATCCATTGATACCCTTAGCCAGCTGCAAGCAGTTTTGGTTAAGCAAAAAAAGTTATCCCAAAAAGATATTGATATGCTGATTCGTGGTGCTCAACATGGTCAAGATACGCAAATCAAGGATTATTATGACCATTCTCTGGGACAAAACAAACTCAACCAGGCCATTACCCCCAAAACTGAAAATCAAAAAACATACATTGATACCTTACAAAAATCCGATATTGTTTTTGCCTGGGGTCCAGCAGGTACCGGTAAAACCTATTTGGCCATGGCCATGGCGGTTGCAGCCCTACAAAAACGTTTGGTTAAAAAAATTATTTTAACTCGCCCCGCGGTTGAAGCCGGAGAAAAACTGGGCTTTTTACCCGGTGACTTGGCTGAAAAAGTCAACCCATACTTACGGCCTTTGCTGGATGCCTTGCATGACATGGTAGAAACCGAACGGGCTTTTTCCTTGATTGAGCGTGGTATTATAGAAGTGGCCCCTTTGGCTTTTATGCGTGGCCGGACCCTCAACAATGCTTTTGTGATTTTGGACGAAGCGCAAAACACCACTGCAGCTCAAATGAAAATGTTTTTAACCCGCTTAGGTTTTGGCAGTAAAGCTGTGATTACCGGTGACGTTACCCAAATCGATTTACCCAGAGGGGATGCTTCTGGTTTGGTTGAAGCTTTAGATATTTTAAAAAATGTTCCTGGTATTGGTTTTGCCAAACTAGACAGAAAAGATGTGGTGCGTAACCCCTTGGTGCAAAAAATAGTTGAAGCTTACGAGCTAAACACATAAAAGCTTAATGTGCACAATCAACATAATGTTTTAAGCTCTAGCGAGCACCCGGATTGGGAAATTTTTGAACAGCAAGCCCAACATGATTTGAAACACTTGCTCACATGGCAACAGCAACAAGCCAGTGAAGTTTCTGTTGCTTTTGTTGCTGAATCTACCATCCAACAGCTGAATTTGGACTATAGACAAAAAAACAAGCCCACCGATGTGCTGTCTTTTGAGCAAGATGAAAGTTTTGGTGAATACCATTGTTTAGGTGATATCATCATTTGTGTGCCCATAGCCCAAAAGCAAGCTGTAGAAAAATCTGTAACTTTAGCGGATGAAATAAGACTTTTGCTCACACATGGCTTTTTGCATCTCTTAGGCTACGATCATGCTGAAGCGGAAGAAGAAAAAATTATGTTTGCATTGCAAGATGAACTGGTGCAAAAACTCAAGCAAACTGCTATATCTTCTCAATAAAATGAACTTCAATCTTTTCTGCAATTATAAACCTTACCTTATCTACGCTACATGCATTGTGTTATGGGTTTTTTCATTTCCGGCCACCTATGACGGTCAGTTGATCAGCCCACCCTGGCTCAATGCTTTTTGTGTGACTTTTTATTTTTTATTTTTTTTAGCCAGCATACACAATAAAAAACCCAAAGCGGCTTTTAAAACTGCTTTTTTCCTAACCTTTATTGCTTACTGTTTTGTTCTCAATTGGATCAGGATTTCTATGCATGAGCATGCCGGTATGCCTTTATGGCAAGCACAAATTGCGCTTATTATGGCTTCTGCAATTGTTGCTCTATATCCTGCTTTGGCTGCAACTGCATATGCTTACTGTTCATCTTGGACAATATCCAAAAGACAAAAAGTCTTACTGGGTATTCTTTGTTTTTCTAGCATGGAGTGGCTCAGACAAGTGACACCCTTTGGTGGGTTTCCCTGGGTGATGCCCGGCTATGGCTTGCATGCCTTATCTGCCCTTTGTCAAATCAGCTCGGTTTTGGGTGTCTTGGGTTTAACGGTGGCTTTGTATGTATTTCAATTTTATCTCTTTCAGGCCGTGCTTGATCGATCTTTACGTTTGGGGCTTGTAACGATTCTTTTACCCTCAATACTGTGGCTTGCAGGCTTGGCTCAAATTCACCAGGTTCAATCTTTAAAGGTTAAAACACTGAATATGGCTTGGATTCAGGGCAATATTCCTCAAAGCTTAAAGTGGACAACCCAAGGAAAAACCATGGCCATGGAGGTTTACAACTCACTGTCCAAAGAACATGTAGCTCGTGGAGCAGAGATTATTGTTTGGCCAGAAGCTGCTGTAACCCAAGTCTACAATCAAGAACGACAAAAAAATCTTAAATTTAGTGCGGATTATTTGGAAAACAGCTACTTGTTATTTGGGGCACCTTCATACACTTACAAAAACAAAAAACGGTATTTCCAAAACTCAGTATTTGCGGTCAATAAAGACAACCGCCTTTTAGCCCGCAGTGATAAGTTTCACTTGGTTCCTTTTGGGGAATATGTTCCTTTTCCTTTTAGTTTCATAGAAAAATTAATACCTGCCGCCGCCGGTAGTTTTATCTCTGGATCTGAACAAGTCATTATAAAGCTTCCTCAAGCAAACTTTGGTACCTTGATCTGTTATGAAAGTTTATTTTCATACTTATCACGTCATGCTGTGATCCAGGGAGCGGATATTCTCATTAACCTCACCAACGATGCCTGGTTCAATGAAAGCTCTGGTCCCTATCAACACAAAATTTTTGCTAAATTTAGAGCCATAGAAACCCGGCGTAGCCTAGTCAGAGCCGCCAATACCGGTATCTCAACTTGGTTTGATGCCACTGGCAAACAATACCAGCACCTTGACTTGTTCAAACGCGGAAGTTTACAGGCCCAGATCCCAATCTATACATCACGTTCTTTTTATGTACGTTTTCCTCAACTCATGCTGTATATCATTGTCTTGGCATGGTTCATATTGTTGCTAAATCTACAAAAAGCTCGTAAAGATAAACTGTGGCCCTTTTAGATGCATATCCCAAACCGTATTGGTTGATTGTGTTGTGTTTATTGCTCAGCAGCGCCATTTTGTACGTTTTACCCCAGCGCTTTTGGCTACGTTTTTATGTTTCTGTTTCACAAGTCAATAGCGAAAACCTTGATGAAGAACGTTTTATTGCCTTAAAGAAACAATTCTTGCCACAAAGCACGCAATGCAAAAAAAGCTCAGCCCAAAATACTTATTTTTGTACCCTAGACAGTACCTTGAAGTCTAAGCAAAAAAAGTATCTGAAACAAATTCAAAATAATCGCCGTTATGGTTTTTTGAGTAAGGCCGCGTTTTCTGACCTCTTAGAACAAAAGGTCTCCAAAATTCAGCAACTGCGGCAAAGCAATGTGGATCTTGAACTCAAGCTCATTGACTTGGATGAAAAGTTGTCTGAAGAGGATAAAAAAATAATCCAGACCTGGCAAAGTCAAATGCAAGCCATTGAAAATGAATTAAACTATAATCAACAACGCTTAACCTTCTTTGAAAATGCCCAAAAGCAAGCAGAAGAATCAGACAGTAGCCCTTCACTTTATCAAGAAAAAGTCCAAGAGCTTCAAAACACAATTGCTGAGCTTGAGCTTGAAATGAGCAGCCTCAATACCCAAAAAGAAAACTTTAATGCCAATCAAATTGTTTATCTTAAAACTCAAGAAAAACTCAATAGCAATAATGAAGAGCGTGAGACCCTGATTAAAAAAACCTCTTTTTTAGAAGACCTAAACAACAGCTACAGCAATCAAAACCATGTTCCTGATCCAGAAAAAACCCAATGGCAAATCAAAAACTTAAGCCAAAAAACCCAGCGTTATAGCTTGGCCAAACTGTTTTACGTTATTCCACTGGCAGCGTTATTGTTTGGCCTGTGCATTCATGGTCAGCAACATTTAGTGCACACACGCAATCAATACAATTTAAACACGGATGACATGGCACAGATAATCAATGCTCCTTTTTTAGGTGATCTAAACCCTTTTTTATTGGCAGGTGATGATCATCAAACAAGTGCTGATAATTAAGCTCTTTTTTTCTTAATATTCAGGCAAGCTCAATGATTGAAAAACGTAAAGCCCCCAGAATCCCGGTCTCCATGCGCGTTGATTGTGAAGGTATTGATCCTCTGTTTTCTTAGGGGGAAACGCTTCCCCCTCACTGACAAAAAACGTGGTTTTTGTCAGCTCACCCCCTGCGAACAAAACACTATAAAATTGCTTTGCCCATCCAAATAATGTTATGCACATTCTTATCCATGATTGAAAAACGTAAAGCCCCCAGAATCCCGGTCTCCATGCGCGTTGATTGTGAAGGTATTGATCCTATAGCTTTTGGTTATGCGCAAAATTTTTCACTGCAGGGGATGGCCCTTTTGGTTCACTTCCAAAATCATAGCGATATTTCCCCCAATGAGTCGGTGATTTTAAAATTTATATTGCCTGGCAGTGCCACAGCTTTGAGTCTAAAAGCAAAAATAACTCGTATTACGCAAGCCAGTGACAAAGAAATGCTCATTGGTGTTCAGTTTTCTGATCTACCTGATATTGCTCAGAAAGAATTAAGCTTTTATATGGCCAGTCAAAATACTTAACTTTGCGAAAAATTTTTTGAACTCCATTCTATGGACTGATTGAGATCGGTTCACATGTTATTTTTTTATTCATTAAACAGCCCTGTTGCACCATGAAGGTCCATTCTTGATCTCTTCAATATGCATGCTTTATTGAGTCTTGATGGCAGTTATAATCGATACTTTTTTATAGGGAAAGCGCGATGATTATTTTTATTGTACTTGTTCTTTGCTGTCCACCCATCAATACCGAGAATAACTTTACACGATTCATGGTTTTACATGAAAAACATGTCTAATTTTTCTAGTATAAATACCATACATTGCCATACATTATATCAACACTTTATCCACAGCTGTGGATAAGTCTTAAACGTTTAAAAATTTTTAAAAAAATAAAAACAAAAATTTGACCTTTTTAAAATTAATAAATTCAGGTATTTAGAAAAGTAAATAAAATTAATCATTTTTTATTCTTGCCTTTAATTTTCAATACTTTTGGACTTTTACACAGACTTATCCACAGGCCTATACACACTCATGCGGCAGAACACGAGTTGTTTGTGTTTTATACAGCTTGCAAAAATTGACGGCATATAGCCAAGCGGCCTAACTAACGGTATATCTTGATAAACAAAGCTTGGACAATTGCCATGATCAAAAGCACCAAATCTTCATAAACTGTAGCCATGGTTAAAGGTCTCTGTAAAAACACACCAAAACAGCCGCAGTTATCAATCGCTATACCACGATATAGGGTAACAAGCGCCAAAACAAGATACATGGCCTGAACAGCCACTACAGCATAAGCAGTATGAAGCAATTTTTTTTGCGTTGCCAGTGCATAAGCCAAAAGCAGTTCAAACAAACTAAACGCCAGTGCAAAACTGAGAACAAAACCGTTCATCTGCTCTAAACCTGGTAATTGATAGGCTATTATGGCTTGCGCAAAACCACGGTTATCTAAAAGCTTACCCAAAGAGGTGGTTAAATAAATAAGGACAAAAAGATAACGAATGATCCATAAAACAATCTGCATTTAATCTCCCAACAAAGCTTTTTTTAACTGTTTGGTGGGAGGGTTTTCACCAATAAAGGTGAGCAGAATCACTTGACTAAAAATAGGGTCATCCATATCGATCCACAATTTTTTATTTTTAAAAATTTTTAAACCCGTTTTTAAAAACTGATAGTCGTGCACCTCACTTTTTTCTATGGCTTGAACTTGCATGATAAATTTTTTTTGACTGTCTTTGATACCATCACAAAAGGTTTGGCAATTACTTTCTATGGACTTAAGCCAAGCTTCTTGCGTCGCTTTTAAATCAACTTTATGATTGTACTTTAAACGAATCAATACTGGATAAGCTTGTTTTAAAAGTTTACTCGTACTTACGGGCTTGAGCTGTTTATGACCATAAAGCGCTGCTTCATAGACACTGGCCCAATAATATTTTCGTTTACCTTGGCCTATTTTTATCAAGCTTTGCTGCTCAATCGTCAGCGTTTCTGGGAAAAGTTGCGTTTCTTTGGCCTCAAGCTGAAAAAAGCCAAAACTCAATGAAACCATAAAAAAAATAAATCTACTGTTGGCCATGAATGGTCCAATCGTATGAAATGAATTTGACTTTATACTCCTTGGGAATAGTGTGCTCAGTGTGTTGATTAATGTAATCTATCAATGTCGGTGTTTGTTTATTAATAAAGTCATCTTTGTAAAAGCTCAAAATTTCTGAAACATAGACCGTCTTATTTTCTGAGTTGATCTGTAAATTGCGTTTTTCACTAAAAAAAATCTGTCTGGCTTCATTGAGTTCTTGTTCAATATGATCAGCAGTAAATGGTTTTTTGGGTAAGATGGGACAAGAAACAGACATGCAGTTGAGTGCAAAATGAATCCGTTCATCAAATTTTTTACGGATGTATGTGTTTTCCAGCGTGTACAAAGACATCTTTTTTTTGGCAATGTGCAGCTTGGTTAAAAAGAAAAAGCGTATTTTACCAAAACCCTGGTTGGTTCTGGGAATAAAGCTCTCTAAAACATTGTACATGGACATGGCATTATACGTATTGATCATGTGCGCCAACAATGCATTTTGTGTAGTAAATTCAGAAAAAGGGGTGTGCGCTATATAAGACACATAGAGGTTTAAATCATCCTGCTGTTGGGCCAAATCCTTGAAATTGACTTGCCCTTGCTCATTGACATGTTCTTTTAAAACCCTGCTGTAAGCATTGATGGCTTGAGTATGACCATAATCAGTTTTGTTTTGAAGGCTCGGTATCTTGCGCACGCATGCTGATAAGCTTAAAAGAAGGGTGACAAGCATTATACTTTGTTGAGTATTTTTTTTCATACTACGGGCAGCACTTCGCTATCTTCACCATTAATTTTCTTTTGTCGATAACGACCTTTAAGACGTTTCACAGGCAATTCATTCAGATCCAATTGATTTTTATTTGGATTTTGTTTGTTGTTGTCTACCGTTGTCCCTGTCAATGGATTCCATACTGCTTCTTGCTCACCCTTTTTAACGGTGAGGTTTTGCAAAATAAAGTCATCTCGCTTTGCATTGTGCACACACATTGAAATTGGACCCTGGGGGGTTGCGACCATAAATACACAGCTTTCACAACGCTCTTCATCCAAGTGTTTTTCATCCATGAAGTTATGAATAAAATAGGTCATCTTTTGCACTTTTCCTTTTGACTGAAGTAAGGCACCTTTCATGGCCCATAATTTTCTCAACACATACGCCGTCAATGGCAGCCATAGCGATGGATTTGTTAATACAAGCTTGGCAAAATAATTTCCGGTGTTGGATTTTTCTTCACGATCAATATTAAACTCTGCTGATTGCTGAATGATGGTTTTAAATAATTTGGTTTTTTCCAAAAAATTAAATGCTTTATTACCGGCAACCAAGGCAATGCCATAACGATTACAGTCATGATGACCAATATTGGCAACGTCAAAATTAATTTTGCAACCTGCACCCGCATTGATTTTTTCACTAACTGTTTCTGGTGTGATCATAAAGTCACGTTCTCTAAGAACCCCACGTCCAGTATCCGCCTGTAATTGAAAGGAGGCTAAATCTACTTTATCAGCATGCGCATTAAAAAAACGCACCAAATCAGGAATTTCATGAAAATTGCCTTCATACACAGTGGTGTTAAAGAAAATATTTAAACCTGTGCCATGCGCAGCTTCAATGTACTTTTCACGAATACGATTCAACTCAATTTCTGTATTAAACCCTTTACGCTCCTGAGTTAAATCAACATGAAAAGCAACATCCACCAATCCGGCTTGCTTTAAGTCCAGCAACAAATCTCTTTTGGCCAGAATGCCGTTGGTAAACAGTGAAGTTTTGAACCGATATTGCGCTGCATACTCTACTATAGCAATCAGTTCCTCTCTTTTTCTTAAGGTAGGGTCTCCACCTGAGATTTGAATATCCGTTTCAGGACCAAAATGTTCATAAATATCATCTAAACGTTTGTACACTTCTGCAAGGGGAATATCTTTAACCGCTTCAGAAGCATCAGAGAGATAACACAAGGTACAGTCTAAATTGCAGCGCTGGGTAATTTCTAAAGACACACAGCCAATAGGCCAGCGTCGTCCTGCCATTTGATAATCATGCCATTGGCCATAATCCTGCATACGCTGCTTGGTTTGACGTTTATAAACGCCATCCTTGGGTGGGTGGGAGTAGGGCTTCCAGTTTTGAATTTGCTCATCAGACAGGTATTTGGGTGTTTTTTTCATGATCGCCTTTGAAAAATTATAAGAATTATCTGTACGTCATCATACACAGATGCGTCAGAGAATAAAGCTCTATTTTTCTTCTGGGCAAGAAGTCTATCTATACCCTATGTTGAGTAAGTTTTTAGATGGCAATATCGTCTTTGTCTTGGTTTTCAACCCGTTTCTTCATCAAACTGATAAGATGAGAAAAACCTTTATCTTTTATGATTTTATTGAATTGGCTTTGATAGGTTCTAACCAAGTTGACATCATCTAATGTGATGTTGTAAATCATCCACTGTTTATTTTGCTGCAACAAGTCATAACGAATATCAATGTTAGCATCTTCTTGTGAAACCGTTGATGTGACGCTGGCATTATCACCTTTTATTTTTTGATTCTTGAATGTGACTTCATAATCGCCAATAATATCACGTGAGCGTTTCAAATAAGAGCTTTCCACCAGCTGAATGAATAAGTCAGAAAACTGTTGTCGGTTTTTACTGCTTTGTGTGTTCCAGTGTCGACCCAAGCTTCTTTTGGCTAACTCTTGAAAATTAAAAAATTCTCTTACTTGTTGCGCAATACCATCTTCTCTATTTTTAGAATTGGGTTGATCTACAAAACTGCGTAGTTTTTTTGTGTAGTTGGCAATCACTGCCAAGGGTTGATCTTGCTCTATATTTTTTTGCTCGGATTTAATTCTAATCCGTTCATTTTTACTTTCCGCTGCCAGGGGCTTCTGAATACTTTTTACATCCTTGGTGCTTGCAACATTTTTTTCTTGCTTATTTTTGTCCAAAGCTTTTATTTCTGCATTTGCTTGTTTAACCTGTTCATTGCTCGCCTTAACTGCATTGCCTTTATTTGCACAGGAGGCCATCAAGCCCGTTAAAACCAAAACCATTAAATATTTCATCTTATTCTCCTCGCTGTTTAAGCGCTATCACCAATTGCTCGTTTGATTCTAGACAAGATAAGCTCTTTTGCCAAGCATGCAAGAGCAAATCAATTGTTTTTTTCAATCAATAAATCTTCACCAATAGCCCGCCTTAAAGCAAAGCGTGCTTTATGATAATTGTAGAGTACATCAAAAAAGCTGGTTTTGACACTGGCATAGCCTACAAAAGACTCCAACAGCTCTCTTGCATCCATAAGACCCGCTCCAAAATTTAAAGTGGTGGATAAAACCCAACTTCTGGCAGATTTTAAGGCTTGTGTTGAACTATCATAAGCTTGTTTTTTAGCCTTTAGATTAAGATATTTGTCTCTTATCTCTAGCTCTATACCTTGTAAGGCTAGGTTTGCGCGACTTTGTGCGAGTTTAAGTTTTATTTTTTCTTCCTTGTATTCTGTTGCAATATTATGAAACGATAAGTTTTGCCGGATACCAAAACTAGCGCCAAAAATATTTCTGTTGAAGCCATCGTTAATATAGGGGTTAGAAAAGGCTGCTCTACCCGGTGCATCCGACAACTCCCATTGTCCAGCAATAAAAATATTGGGGAAAAACTCAGCTTTTTTAGACAACATTAAATGTTTTTGAGCCAAAACTGCTTTTTCAAGCTGCTGCATTTCTGGTCGTGCCACTTTTGCCCGAGCTAAATAATACTCACTGCTTTGTAAGTCTAGTTTTGGTTTGGGAAGTTTACTGTCTACAATTTTAATTTTTTGTTGGCTATCAAGTCCCATTAACAATTTTAGTGAATATTCAGCAACATCCAACCCTCTTTGAGCATCTGCAGCTCGTCGTTTGGTTTCATTAATGAATACTTTAATGCGCATTAAATCAATATCAGTTACTTCCCCTGAGCCGCTATCAAGACGCTCAATAACTCTATCCTTGGCTTGATTGGCTCGATCCAAAAGTTCTGCAATAAAGTCTTTTAAATTTTGCAAATAAACATGCGTCCAATAAACCGTTTGCACTTGTTCTATAATTTCATTTTGTTTGGCTTTTAAGCCTTCTTCAGCCGATAAAACACCGTTGCGGGCAGCTTTTTTTAGGTTATTCAAACGATTGAACAGATAAACTGGCTGAATAAAGGTTAACTTGCTGCGAATAAACGGTCCCAAACCTTTAAGATTGGCATTGTAATCCGGAAAGTCATTTTCAGGCCCAAAGCCTTCTGGTAAATCAGGAACAACCCCGGTCAGGATATTGATTTCAAATTCAGGTAAAATCATGTTGGACTTGGCTCTATTATGTTGCGCTTGTCGCATGGCCAACTCCTGCTCAGAAATTTCTAGCTGTGGTGCGTTTTGCATCGCCGATTCAATGGCCGTATTCAAAGTAATTTTCTTTGCGCCTTGATCTGATTTGCTTTGTGTCTGTGCAAAAGTGTCTCCACTGATACAATAGACAAAAAGTACAAGGCTTATTTTTGCTAAATGTTTCATTTTCTTCGCTTTTTACCTGTTTTAGTCATACTTGGCCAAGTAAAAAAGCCCTCAAAGCGAAAACTTTGTGGGCTTTTTTTATTGTTCTTTAGTTGGGGATTCTTTTAATATAAAGCATTGCTGATAGATGCTTCCAATGCTGGAAACTGATCCAACCATTCTTTGCGTGCCTCTCTTAATTCCTTAAGCGCTGTAGAAAACTCTTCTTTGCTCCAAAAATTTTCTGCAGCAAAACGATTCATGTCAATGCCTTCAATATTGACTGGAATCTCTACATCTAAAGTCTCATCTTTAGCCCATTCAATGGCGTCTCTGCACACTGCTGTTAGCATGGCAATGGTATCCATAATCTTAATTTTTTCTGATTTTTCTTGGCTGCCAAATTTACCCGTATTAAGCAAGTAGCACTCAATTCTGGGGTTGTTCTTTAAAATCTCATAAAAACGATTGCCTTCTTCATCTTTGGAACCGACAATAAAAGGATTGGTACCCACTTCACGTACAGCTTCACCTTTAGCATTAGGGTCTGCCGCTGAAGTTTTAATGGACTCACCCAACATAAATGCAACAGCTGCTTGCTCTTGGCTTAATTTTGAAATAGGCGGACTCAACGGATTGCGAGTGATAAAAAAGATCTTATTGGCCAAAGGCATATCAATATCACCATCGGTGTTGATCACTTTGGATACCGGTACTACAGCACGGCCATTTTGAGAAATCTCACAGTTATCAAAATCAACATTGCCAGCATCATCTACCCACACATTTTCAAAAATGGCTTCTTTGCAAGTGGCTGCTTGATACAATGCTTCTTGATCAACAGGACTTAAACCTTCTGTTTTGATGTAAAACCCTTCAATTTCTGTGCCTTTGGCTGAACCGTTACTTTGCAAAATCACAACATCATCTTGTCTGACCCTTACTTTTTCACCAGCATCGGTATCAAGATTAAAGTCATGACAAGTTAAGCTGGTTTTACCCGTGCCTGATAAACCAAAGAACAAAATGCCTGAACGATCAATTTCGCCTGTTTTTACATTTTTAGCCCACACTTCTTTTGATCCAGCGTGCAAACCCAAACCACCCTTTTGTTTACCATCGTACATGGCCATTCTTAAAAAGGCTTTTTTGATTTCTCCATAATAGTCAGAGCCCAGTACATAGGTAACACATGCATCAGGATCAACCAAAATACGTCTCTCTCCTGGATACTCCGGAACATCAACCACAAACATATCTGGCTGATCAAAATTTTTGGTAATTTTACCCAAACTTGCGTGAAACATGTGCGCTAAACGGGCATATTTTTTAGTGACCCATAAACGACAAGCATAAGCATTGTCACCTTGACAAAGTTGTCTGTCTACTTCAATCACGCTGGTGGTTTTTAGATATTCTTGAATCTCTTGAATAACTTTTCTATCTTCGGCAGTCACTTGTTTATCGACTGTTGTACGGGTAAAGGCAGCACTTCTGGCTTTAAACTTGGCAACATAAGCTGCACTATAATATTCCGTGGTTTTTTCTTCTTGTTTTGCCATCATTCTTAGTTCTTCACGACTGCTATTTTTAATAACGTCGGCTGCTTGAGGTTGAACTGTAAACTCTGACGGTTGTTTTTTACTGTTTTGGGTCACCATGCTGTTCTCTTTCACTTGTGTTTGTATCATTGTGCATCCTTTGAAAATTTTTTGCCACTATTACCATTTTTTTATATTTTTCTCAAATCTAATTGAAAAAGTCTTTTGATTTCAAATAATTATCAAAAAACCCAAGTCCAACCCCCTGACTTTGAAAACCCACTCATACGATACTTTCTAAGTAAATGCAAGAATTTTATGCTTTGCATCAATGCCTGGTTCTAACAGCTCTCTTAAAGATTCAGTCGTAAATCATTTATTATTTTGTATCTAGTGCAAGCATAAAACAACTTTTTATTCAAAAAACTGTTCCACTGTATTGCTTACTCTACTAAAAGGTATAAAAGGTAGCTGAAGCTCTTGGTGCCTGATAAAATGTTTGCGAATAAACGAGTTAAGTTGCCTGCACATTATTTTAAAAAATATTCTGCTATGTTATAAATTTTTTGTTTATGCAAGCGCTTGATCAAATCAACAAAGCCATCATCAACTGCCAGCAATGCCCACGCTTGCTGGATTGGCAAAAGCATATTAAAAGCCACAAACGCGCAGCATATAAAAATGAAGCTTATTGGTCTAAACCAGTTCCTTCTTTTGGTGATCCTAAGGCGCAAATACTTGTTTTAGGCTTGGCCCCTGGTGCGCATGGTGCCAACAGGACGGGTCGTTTAATTACTGGTGACAGTTCAGGTGATTGGTTATTTAGGTCTATGCACAAAGCAGGTTTATGCAATCAAGCATCTTCAAGACACAAAGATGACGGCTTACAATTAATCAATACTTGGATCAGCAATGTCGTTCACTGCGCACCGCCAGAGAATAAACCCAAAACAAATGAACGCGATAATTGTTTGCACTTTTTAACTCAAGAGCTTCAAGCTTTAAACCATTTAAAACTGATTGTTTGCTTGGGGCAGTACGCTTATGATGCTTTATTAAAAACACTGAAACACCATTCTCTTGCAAAGCTTCCTTCACCCAAATTAAAATACAAACATGGTTTACAGCTAAAAGCAGAGCCCTATACTATAGTGTGCAGTTATCACCCCAGCCAACAAAACACCTTCACTAAAAAACTAACCCAAGCCATGTTGGATGATGTTTTTTTAAGTGCAAAAAATATTCTAAATCATTAACAAACGATACATTGCTATTGAAAATGTAGGGCTTGATACACGCTCTCTAGTTCAAAGCTTGCCTTGAACTAATTTAGGATAAATATTTCTTCAAACATGTTTATAGTCATTGAATAAAGTATTTGTGCATGAAAGAAGATTTTTTTTATTAAAAGCGAAGACCTTATGGGCTTTATAGCCTGATTAGTCGAGTGTGCATAAAAAATAATTTGTCCTAAATCTTTTTTAAAGCACTCTAAAGATAACCAGCTATTTAATGTCTTTCCATAAAAAAAAAGCCGTGCTCTTGCGAACACGGCTTTTTTATTTATTAAGCTAATAATTCAGCTTAGAAGTAGTAGTGGATACCTACACCAAAACCACCACCAACAGTTGTTAGTTGGCTTGTTTCAGCTTCTGTATCTAAGTCAATCGCTAAACCAGCTTCAGCACTGAATCCGATTTCTGGAAGACCTGCAAAGCTCCACTCTACACCTAGAGGAACAGAGATTCTGATTGCAGTTGCGTCGCCACCAGTAACAATGTTGTCACCTGTGCTGTACACTGCACCTGCACCTACGTAGAAGTCTGAGTTTTCTTGCTCAACTACGTCATAAAGTACGCGTGCACCTAAGTTTAGAGCTTCAGGAGCATCTTCCAATGCGTTGAAACCAACAATAGCTTGTACTGTTACGTTTGAAGAAACGCCGTACTTTACTGACCAGTTACCTAAACCAGTGTCAGCACCACCAGTAATACCTTCTGCTAAACCAGTTTGATAACCGATAGCGAATTTGTTAGCGTTGTCTTTTGCAAAAGCAACAGTTGTCAATAGGGCTAAGCCTAATACCAATAGTTTTTTCATTTATATTTTCCTCCGTTTAATTAAACTTCAACAAAGAACTTTGTTCTTAGTTGTGACATGTCTACCAATCACAAAAAAAAATGTAAAGAAAACAAGTGTTTTTTACAATTAAAAAACTTTAGTTTTCAACGCTGCTTTTCTTCTTTGCATTGCGTCGCTTAATTTTGTATAGGTCTGATATCAATGTTTAGATCTTATCAAACATACTTTTTTATCTGTGTCATTACTTTTTTGGCTTTTTTTCACAGCGGCTGTTCAAAAAAACACTCCCCTAAAGATTCAGATAAACATGGATCAACTCCTGAAAAAACAATACTCGATGTTATTGCTCCAGAAAAACAGGCCGGGCTTTTTACGACTAAACGGGAACAGATGTGTGGTCGTTTTCATAGCTTACTTAATGAAACCTTAGATCAACATATTCTTAGAAATCATAATGACAAAAATACTTTGTTACAACATGCTTTGTCTTTTTTACAAAGCTATCCCGATAAAACTGAAATTGACTTTAATGCATGGATTGAGCTTGAAGAAAACAACCTTTTGGTTGAGCTTCCTTCTACAGAAAAAGAACAGTGTGCCTTAATTGATGCTTTATCAAACAAAGCTTCTTTTAATTTAAATTTAAGTGAAGACAATAATGCCAAATTGATTGAAACCTATTTAATTGTTTATCAATACTTCTTAAATTTTTCTGATGGCGGTTTATCTAAATTAAGTTATGGCAAAGACTCCTCTGTTCAACAAAAAATCCTGGGACTGGTTTTATTGAATCGCCCTGACTATTCTTACGCTTTAGCTACCAATACAGACGGTGACTCTAAAGTTCGTAAGCCCAACTATTTATTTATTCAGGCGGTTCACCCAAGAAGCGTTTTAAATCAATACCGAAAAGATTTGGTTGGCAAGTACATTGTTGCGCTTTGTTTTTCTGAATCAGAAGAAAACTGCCTCAACATCAACCAACAAACACTGTCTAAAACTTTGCAAGAGCTGTCTAAAAATGAAGATGCCGATAAACTTTGGGTAAAACTTTACAAGCCAGATAGCCGTGAATATGAACTTTATGCTTTGCCTCTTGAGTCTTTACCCTCTTTATATGCATACAGTTATACTTACCCCAGTGCACATTATTCTATGCCAAGCTTCGTGATCAAAATAAGATCTTTTCGCTCAGAGCAATTAAAAGAAGATTTAAAACATATTTTTACAAATGATATTCAATATTACATTGATGAATTTGGGACGTATCCAAAAAATATAGTTATTGACTTAAGAGAAAATCAAGGTGGATACCTTCACTTGGCAACACATTTGGCTGAGTATTTCTTTCCTAAAAAAACACTCATCAGTAATGCTTTATCAACTGTTGGAAAAACCGCAGACAAAACTTCTCAATCTATGCGTGCATCATGGCAAGGAAAAGACTTTATCTATCATACCCTTACTACTGAACAAGATCTGAGAAGCAATTACTTTATAAACAATCCTCCCAACATTATCCTTTTGCTCAATCGCCGTTCAGCAAGCACATCCGAAATCTTTGCCGCTGCCATGAAAGACCACCAAGCTGCCATGATTATTGGTGAACAGTCTTTTGGAAAGTTTATCGGTCAAAGCTCTAAAGATGGACTATTTGCTGATATTCCAATGAATCGGTCACTGTTGCAAAATTACTACTTCTCTCCGGCAGGAGACTCCCATTTTTTAAAGCCTCAGCTTTTGCACAAAGAACACAACAACCCCTTTGATCAAAGCAGTTTTGTTAATATTGCTGACTATCTCAGTTTGGTTAATTTTGATGACCACAGCACCCCCATTGCAAGCAATCCAGGTAAGCTTGATTTAGAGAGTAACTTGGATACTACACCATTGATAAATAAAGCTTTGCTTGAAAATTTACAACTTAATCAGCTGCCTGCTGGCTGCCAAGTTCCAAGCGACTTCACGCTTATTATTGAAGAGCAAGATTGCTTATTGGATATATCCGATGTTTATTTTTCTCAACTTATTGAGTTACAGTAAAGCACCTTTAAAAAGGTGTTATGGAGCTTTTAAGGTAAAATTATAGCTCTTTACTTTAAGTTCAACTTTCAATACATTGATAGCATGAGCAGTTATTTTGATAAAAAAGAAAAGCAAATGAACCGTGACAACAAAGCTTCTTGGCGAGATATTGATGCAAAAAAAGATGGTAAAAACCCTTACCGTTCTTCTGATCACGAACATAAAAAAACAAACAGCCACCAAGAAAAACAAAAACAAAGTCAGGCTAAAAAAGCTCTAGACGAATTGTTTAAACCTAAAAAAAACCCTGCTCAAAGCAAAGCTTGGAAGAGCTTAGCCCAGGCAAAAGGACGTGAGTTTCAAAAACAAGCTTTATTGTATATTGAAAGTCATGGTCTACCCAGAGTTTGGGATGATCTTATAACTCTACTTGATATTGAAGATGAAGGTACTCTGCTTGATGTTCTTGCTCAAATACAAAACCAGGCATCAGAACAAAACACAGCTGCAAAAACCTTGGCCTGTGCAAAACTGCGTATTGCCAAACTCAACCATGAAGACCCTGATATTCATGAAGCCATTGATGCTTTGATCAACACTCTCTCTTAACTTTATTTTATGCAACAAGGTTTACTTTTTGATCAAGCTGGATCTAATGAAGAAGTTGATTCTGATCAGTTTAGTGTTTATCATCACTTTAAAAGCACTCAACTGAAGCAAAATCTATACACTTATCTTTTAGAAAAAAACAAGAAATCTTCTAGCGACAACAAAACCTATGTGCTGGTTCACTCAAACCTTCTTGCCAATCACTTAAAACATCATTTAAGCCAAAAAGGTTTACTCACTTACCCTATTTACTTTATTACTTTTTTTGACCTAGCAAAAATGGTTTTATCTACTTTAGATATTGAGGTTGGCAAACCTATTTTGGATAAAAGCTTAAGCCAACTGAAACTGTATGAATTATGCTATGATTTTTTTAATTACGATGTACCCAATTCAAACTTGAATTTTTTAAAAAGTAAAGCCGCCTTTATCAACACTCTAAACACAAGCTATGCTTACTTAGACAAAAATAACATCTCTACTTGGCCTAACCAACATGAAGATTTGCAGGCTTTGTATAAAAAATATCAGGAAAATTTTTCTCAACACTATAATACACAAGATTCTTTTTTAAAGTATGTTTCTTCTTGCTTAAGCAACAACCCTAATCACACTATTCCACATACACTTTTGGTTTATGGTTTTTATGACTTTTCACCCGTTCAATTTAATTTATTATCAAACATAAAATTTAAAAAAAAATCTTTATGGCTCTTGAGTGACTCACCTGCTCAAAATTTATTTTCACACCTGAGCATGCAAGACCTCAATGATAAAAATTCCAGTGTTGAAAAAAAACCTATCACCATACATGCCTGTCTTAATGAAAAGAATGAGTTAGAAAAATTAACAACGCTTCTCGTCAAATATATCTATACTGAACCTAAGCAGCTAAACACCGTAAGTGTTTTGGTGCCCAACCAACACTATCTCAATATTTGTAAAACATTATTTAAGCAACAAGGCATCCCTTATTATTGCCCCATCAACAAATCTATAGCTAAATCGCAAATGGGCAAAGTCTTAAGTCTATTAATCGATTATCATCAAAGTAAACAAGAGCAAGACGATATTATTAAATTAATTCTTGATTTTCCTGGAAAGAAGAAATTACTTATTAAAAATGAAGTGATCTCTTTACTGAAAAAAAATCGAATTTTTAATCAGGAGCTTCTTCAAAACAGTAAGCTAGAGCAATTTTCTTATTTAAAACAAATTTTAAAAGGCATCCATGATCTTTTTATAAATAATTCTTCATACAGTGGTTATATCAAGCAGCTTGTTGTTTTTTTAAATCACTTTATTGATGAAAACTGTTTGTCGCGTGAGCTTGAGCACTCACTCTTGTTTGATTTGCAGAAATATTTTAATACACTTGAAAGCCTCAATACTCAGTTTAAACCTAACCTTTTACTGTTTGCTTTAAAACAATTTTTATTGATGCCTTCTTCAGGTGAATCTGGAAAAAAAATGCACGAAAGTGGTGTATATTTGGCTCCTATTGACTACGCTGCTTTTTTTAGTTTTGACCATGTTTTTATTTTAGGTCTGAACCAACAAACTTTTCCCAAGCCAGATCAAGCTTTAAACTTACTCAGTATAGAAAAGCCAGATCTAGATACTGCTCCTATCATTGATCACTATGAAAAAGATATTGCAATATTCAAACAACTCGTTGCCTCATGCTCAAAGGTTGATCTTTTTCATAGTCAACATGACCACCTTAAAGATCAAGCCTTACAACAAAGCGTAGTATTTGATTATATTGATTATCCCGTGGTCAACGCACATTTAACGAATGAAAACTTTTCCTCTGTTCTTGAATATGAAAAAAACAATTTAAGTTTAGATTTACAATCTATGCATAAAGATCAAATAGAAAACTTTTCTCAAAAAAGCCCTTGGCTTAAACAAAATATTCACTGGATGCAATCTTATCTTAACCCAGAAACAACATTTGATGCCTACAGTGGGCACTTGAACATTTCAGATAAACCACGAGAAAACTATTCCGTTACAGCCTTACAACGCTATGCAACCTGTCCTTATCAATATTTTTTACATGATGTTTTAGCTTTACACACTGATCATTGGCCACAAGATATCTATGGTTTACATCCTATGGAAAAAGGTGAGCTCTTGCATCATGTTCTTTTTTTATTTTATAAGCGTTGCTTAAAACAAAAAAAGAGTGACCTAGAACAAAAAACCATTTGGCTCAAAGAAATTTTTGATCACCTTAATCATAAGCAACAAACCTACAGTTTAAAAAAACCACAATTGTGGCCCTTAGAACATATTAACCTGTATCAAAGAATTAAAAGCTTTATTGCATATGAACATATGCGCAATGCCGACTACGTTCCTATAGCCTTGGAAATGCGTTTTGGTTCGTTTAAAAGCGGTGATGAAGATAAAACTTACTCTCGTGATGAACCCTTATGCATAGAGTACAAGGGGAAAAAACTTTATTTTAGAGGTAAGGTTGATCGGATTGATATTGATTCTTCTGGACACTACCTGCATGTCATTGATTACAAATCAGGAAAAGTTTCTGCCAAAAACAATGATTTTGCTCAAGGCAAGACCATACAAATGGCCATTTATTTATTGCTTTGTCAAAAACAGTTTAAGCATATTCCTTTAAAAAATATGAAAGCCCGCATGGTTAGCGTTGACCCAAAACAAAACTTTAATGAAAGATATTTAAGTGGAGAATATTTGGAACAGCATCTTGACGATTTTTATCAGTTGATTTTCTCTTTAGGTCAAGGCATTGATCACGGTATTTTTTTTCAAAACCCAGGCAACAATGCCCAACATTGTCAATTTTGTGATTATCAAATGATCTGCCAAAGCAATGTCCTTAAGCGTGCGCAGCAAATTCAAAACAGTTCAAAGCTAAAATCAATTCTGGAGGACCTATGGAACAATTAGATACCTTCACTCCTTTAGACCACGCTGTTCGCCAACTGGCCACAGAGCAAACTCAAAAAAACCTATCAATTGAGGCTGGAGCAGGAACTGGAAAAACAACGTTACTGTCTCATCGTTATGTTAATACTGTTTTAAATCATGCTGTTCCTTTGAGTCAATGTGTTGCTATTACCTTTACTGAAAAAGCTGCTCTAGAACTTAAACAAAGAATTCATGACTTGCTGCTCAAAAAACAACGTCCAGATTTAGCCAAAGACGTTTACAGTGCACCTATTTCTACCATCCATGCATTTTGTTCAAACCTACTTCATCAAAAACCTTTTGCTGCCGGTTTAGACCCTGGTTTTACACAGCTGGATCCCCTTCAGCAGCGCGCCTTTTTAGATCATTGCTTTAACCTCTTTTTAAATCATTGTTTGAGTGATTTAAATTCAGAAAAAAATCTAAATTCTTCGGATTCCAGTCAGGTTTTATATCGCTTGAATGCCTATGATATTGATGTAAGAAAAGTTAAAACTTTATGCATGCAAGCTTACGATAATAGAGCTTTCTTCAAGCATACTCTTTTAAAAACCATACCTTGGCCTGATACAAAAAGCTTTATTGTTTCTTTATTCAATAGCTACAAAAAATTATCCGATCTGTCTCATGCTTACTGTGATGATAAAGAAGACAAGGCTTATCAAGCTATTGAAAGCATGGTGATTAAACTTCAGTATTTAAGTGAACAAAATATTATTGAACACATCAACAGTATTATGTTTCAATTAAAAATTTCTTCTAGAGATGGCTCACAAAAAAAATGGAAGGATGAAAAAACTTTAAAATATATTAAAACAAGCTTTGCTCACCTTAAACAACAACTTGAACAAATGCAAACACAACTGGGGCACTGCATAGCCAACGATACTTTGTTTTTACTTAAAGATTTTATTCGTTTTGTTGACCAGCAAAAAAAAGAAGATAGCCTACTTGATTTTGATGACCTTATTACTTTATCCTTACAGTTGGTTAAAGAAGATAGCTCTGTACGGCAATATTTTCAAAGTATGTACCGTTGTTTTTTTGTTGATGAATTTCAAGACACTGACCCTATACAAAAAGAATTAATTTGGTTGCTCTGTGGCTTGCATCAAAGTGATGTGCACCACAGCACTTTTATTGTCGGTGACCCTAAACAATCTATCTATCGTTTCCGTGGAGCAAGTTTAGAAACTTATGCCCAGGCCACAGAAGATTTTAAACATAAACAACAACATAAGCCTATTGTACAAAATTTTAGATCCTCAGAAAAAATCATTGAATGGATTAATGTTGGTTTTTCTAAGCTTTTAAAAGAACATTATCATGCTTTACAAGCTTTGCCTTCGCATAGCGGAAAAGATCCGGCAATTGTTACATTGGAACCCAAAGAAGACCATGCTCAGCTTAACACTCAACAATTATTACAAGAAGAAGCTCAGTGCATTGCTCAATATATTGATCAACTTTTACAAAAAAAAGAACCCTTTATCTATGATAAGGCGTCCGGATCTTATAGACCTGCACAAGCAAAAGATATTGCTTTAATTTATCCTACCAGCACTGGACTGGACTACTTAGAAGAAAGTTTAAGAAAGCATGCTATTCCATTTTTATCTCAGGGTAGCCGCTCATTTTTTAAACGCTCAGAAATTGAAGGCCTTATTTATATTTTACATGCTCTAGCCAACCCAACAGATTCTATTGCTTTGGTTGCTGCCTTAAAGAGTTGTTATCTTGCCATTCATGATCAAGATATTTTTTCTTTGTATAAGCAAAAGAGGAGTGTCTGTATCTTAGATATCAATGATACATTGTTAGAACATTTAAATACTCCACTAAAACAAGCGTTATCAAGCTTACAAAAATGTTATCATGACTTACATAAAACGGTTCAATACAGTTTAAGTGATGTTTTAAGCTTTATTTTGAAAAATTTTTCTGTGTACCCAGCCTTGGCCTTAAGAAAGCATCATGCTCAAGCACAGGCAAACATTGAAAAATTTATTCTTTTAACTCAGTATTATGAAAACTCTGTATCTGGTCATTTGTATGACTTCACCCAGTGGTGCTTGTCCAATCAAGACAAAAGCCATGATCAACCCGAAGCCCCAATCAACACGCAAAACATCAATGCCGTTCAATTGATGACCATGCATAAATCGAAGGGACTAGAATTTCCTGTGGTCATCATGGCCCAACTGGCCAGCAAATCTATGCCTTTTTCAAATTTTTTAAGCCATGCTCACTTACATCGTTATAGCTTTGGCTATAGCCATAGCGGTCAAAATATGCATACTCAAAACTACACTCAAATGTTAAACTATGAACGCAGTTCTATATTACAAGAAAAAAAGCGGCTCTTGTATGTTGCCTGCACACGGGCTAAAGATCGTTTAGTCATGAGTCGTTTTTCCAGCAATAACTACAAAGACAGCTATCATGCTTTGTTAGAGCCTGTTTTACAAGAGACACAAACACTCTTAAGCCCTTTTAAAACAAGCACGAAGCTAGACATGAATAACAAAGCTAAAACAACACAGCCTGATGTTTCATCTATAGCTGCATTGGATGCAGATACGGTTTGGCAAAACTATCAACAAGCACAGTCAGCCATTAAAGATTTACACAGATCACTGGATGAGTACTTTTCTTTGCCTAAAAAAGAAAATAATGAGGAAAAAAATTTACACGCTTCTTTAGCTAAAATTGAAAAAAGTTATTTTGGTAGTGTGTTTCATAAAGTTATGCAAGACTTAGCCAACTTAAACTTTAATCCACAACATCTTGATACCGTCATACATCAACATGCAATCAATCAAAACCATAAAAAAGAGCTTTTACTTTTGGTGCAACATTGTCTCAACCATCCTTTGATTCAACAGGCAAAAAAAGCACCTACCTGCCATGCAGAATACCCTTTATTGATTAAAAACGCGAAGCAGCGTCTTGAGTCTTTGTACATTGATCTTCTATTCCATGATGGGCAGCACTGGACGCTAATCGATTATAAGACTGATGAACTTGAACACAAAGACTTACACCAACAGACACAACTGTATTTGCCACAAATCAAACGTTATCAACAAGCTTTAAAAAGCCACAACATTGAATTAAATCAAGCCTATGTTTTGTTTGTAAAACATCAACAAGCTATGAAAATCAATATTTAATATTCGTTACACTTGAACACAATCAAGAAAAGGTTTTTTTTATTTTATCTTTAATGCTTTTGCTATCAGCAATTTTTTCACCGCTTTCTTTGGCAAATGCTTCTAGTAATTCTTTTTGTTTGCTGCTTAAACGCTCTGGTATTGTAACATTAAGCTGTACATAAAGGTTACCACGCCCTTTGCGTCTTAAATAAGGAACGCCCTTACCTTTAATGGTAATTAAGTCACCGGGCTGTGATGCTTTTGGGATGGTGATATCTTCATGACCATCTAAAGTTTCTACCGTGCATGTGGTTCCTAGAGCAGCTTGCGCCATACCAATATCAAGTTTGCGGTAAAGATGCTCGTTTTGTCGTTTAAATAGATCATGCTCAGCAATGTCTAAAAAGACAAACAAGTCGCCGCTAGGGCCACCTTGACTACCCGCTTCACCTTCTCCACTGAGACGAACTTGCATACCATTTTCTACGCCAGCAGGAATATCCACATTAACTGTTTTTCTTTCTGCATCTCTACCAGAGCCTGAACAGTCTTTGCATGGATGGGTAATGATCCTTCCTGCGCCTCTACACTGAGGACAGGTACGGGCAATAGAAATGAATCCTTGATTTTGTTGGACTTGTCCATAGCCTTGACATTGATCACAGGTGACGGGCTCATGCTCTTTATCATGGCCTTGGCCATCGCATGTTTGACATGTTACTTCACGTTCTATTTCAATTTCTTTTTCACAGCCAAAGACAGCTTCTTTG
The DNA here is from genome assembly GCA_022763185.1 of bacterium. Lineage (NCBI taxonomy): Bacteria > bacterium. The sequence goes on from JALEGL010000015.1 coordinate 146,698, forward strand.
AAGCTTATGCTGCATTGAACTTGTAAATCATTGCCACGTCTAGGGCCTTGGCGCCTGGAACCTGATGAGAAGCCACCCCCAAAAAAACTATCAAAAATATCACCAAAGGATGAAAACACATCATCCATATTGTTAAAGCCAGAAAACCCTTGCTGATTGAGACCTGCATGTCCATACTGATCATATATCGCTCGTTTTTTTTCGTCCCTCAACACTTCATAGGCTTCAGAACATTCTTTGAATTTGGTTTCTGCCTCTTGATTATCTGGATTAAGATCAGGATGATATTGACGAGCCAAAACTCGATAAGCTTTTTTTATTTCTATTGCTGTTGCCGTTTTTGAAACTGATAAAATTTCATAATAATCACGTTGCGTTGCCATATCTTACCTTATTATAAATTTCCCTCTAGGTACGCCGTACCTAGAGGGAAACTGTTTTTTGTTCAGATGAAACAATATAGTGCATTTTCTTTAATATGCAAGAGCTTGAGAGCGTATAAAAAAACCACTTTTATTAATCAAAATAAAAGTGGTTTTTTATTATTATTTTAGAATGATTACATTTTTTTAAGAATGCCGCTTGCAATCAAATATGAAAACAAAACAACTGTCTCGATAAAGGCAACACCCAAAATCATTGGAATAAACACTTTATTTTGCGCACCGGGGTTGCGAGCAATACCTTCTAATGCTGCTGCAACTGCTCTGGACTGAGCTGAAGCTCCACCAAAAGAAGCAATGGCCATACCAAAGGCTGCTGCAATTGCATACCACATGGTACCATTAGAAGCTGCAGCAACTGTTTCTTGTGCACCTTCAGTATTTTCAGCAAATGCTGCACCTAAACCCAACACCAAAACCAAACCAAAAACATGTTTTAATGACATTTTTTTCTCCTTATTTTTTGACGTAAAAGTCATCGCTTTTACCCCTGCTTCAATTGCCTTTTAAAAGCATTTGTTGATTGCATAAAAATAAAAACCCATTTTTATTTTTATGTGAAAGCCTGAAGCTTGACTTTCAAGTCGACGATTTGCGTTTGGCAAATTGTCTCATGTGCTGTTTCACCAACACATCTAGCTGCGGGTTTTCCTTCGCAGCCAAACTTTTTTTTGCACACAAGTCTAATGGTCGTGCGATACCGCCATGGAGATATAAACCATGGATAATAACGTGAAAATAAAGGCCTGCATGAAGGACACAAAGATTCCCAAAATCATGAATGGAATTGGAAGTCCCCATTCAAAAAGCTCAATAAATGATCCTAAAAGCTGGTGGTCTGCTGTGATGTTTGCAAACAACCTTATCGATAACGTTATTGGCCTTAATACATTACCTATTAATTCAACTCCTATAAAAAACACCTGAAAACCAACAAGTAAAATGAACAAAATACCAAATGCAAAAATATTTTTAACCCCTTTTAAGGATAGCGGTGCCATAAAATGTTTTACATACGCAGGCCCCTGCTCAGCAAAGCCAAAGTAATTGTAGGCAATAAATGAAATAATGGCCACAGCTGCCCCGGTTGCCCAATTTTCTGTAGGGGGCAAAAAGCCCGGAATCATACCAATAAGATTGGAAAAGAAAATGAACATAAAAATGGTGCCAACAAAGGGCAGGTATTTATAGTGATTGGGACCAATCACGTCTTTGCTTAAACCGGCTAAAACTTCAACCAAAAGCTCAAAAAAAGTTTTTAAGTTGAACTTTTTATCTGGAATGAGGTTGGCTTGCGCTACTTTGAGACGCGGATATATAATTAAACTGCCGGCAACCAACATAAGCACAACAAAACTCGTTGTAATCATATGCACATTATGGTGATTAACCCCTGGAATAAAATGAAACCAAGTATGTGGATGATGTTCCATATTTCTACCTTTAATATTTGTTTACTGTTTTTTCTATAGATTCACCTGAACCTAAAGACTGTTGCTCTTTAACTGTTAAAAAAGCAACCGTCAAGATCATTCCTGCCAAAGAAATACCAAACCAAAATAAGTCTACAAACTCCGTAAGGGCATATGCCAGTCCAAATAAAACCAATAGTTTAGCAACAAACAGTACTCCCCCTTTGATTTGTTCTCCACTTTGCTTGGCCGTAAAAATCATTTTACCTATTTTAATCAATAATAAAAAATTCAAATACATGAGACCTGCACCAAAAATGACTGATATTGCTGCAATTTGGCCTGAAACAAAAAAAGCCAACCCTGCTGTACAAACAGCAAAAACAATGGCGACACCGTGATTTAATTTACTCATTGTTGCTCTGGCATATTCATTATACGCTTATTCGTCAATGAAAATCTCAAAAGCACAAACGGGTAGCTTTGTAGTAACTGTCTTTTTATTGATTGAGCAGATATCCCAAAATTAATATTTGGGGCACAGTGATAAGCGGTAAAAATAGTGCTATTTTCCAAGAGTGCGTGGTTTCTTTTAAGGCCATAATCTCTGTATAGTCTGTAGAAACACCGGCCATCAAAAAGGTAAAACTGTTGCCCGGGGCTGCGGCTCTGTTGATAAAATCTGCCGCTACCGGAGCAGCTCCCTCTGAACAGACTTCAATCACAGTTGTTGCCAGCAGGGTAGCACCCAAACCCAGCAAGCTGGGACCAAAATACTGCGTAAAAATATCTGTGGGTACATAAGTTTTTATGATGCTGGAAAGCAGCGCCCCAAAAATAATCCACTGAATAATCATCCTGGAATCTTTAAAACCGTTTTTAAGCATATGCCAAATATCCAGCCATTGAAACTGGTAAGTGCTCCAGTCCCGTTTTAGCTGCGTCCAAAGTTTAAAGTCTGGAGTCAACTCAACTTGATGTGGATTGGCTGGCAAAATTTTTTTATTTTCCAATAAATCAAAAATCATTCCAGACACAAACGCAATGACCGCAGACAAAACCACAAACACCAGCATCCATTTAAAGCCCATCAATGCCCAAAGAATTAAGGTTAAAGAAAAAGAATTCCATGGGCTGGCAATTAAAAAAGCCATGGTTTGACCCAAACTGGCTCCCCGTTCATAAAGCTTCATCCCCACCATCAAAATACCGTGGTTGCATAAATCCAAAAGTAATCCGGCCAAAGTTGCACGGATCAAACCCACTTTGGTTCTTGGCTTGCCTAAAACAGAAATCACATACTCTCTAGGAACAAATGACAATAAACCCACAAACACAATACCCAAAGCAATACCCCAGGACATTAAATTCATCAGTTCATAAAAAGCATGCAGAAGGTGCGCATGTTTATTCTCAATGTTAAAGTACACACTGTTGAGCAGATGTCCTATGTACAGCACACTTGCACAAAGCAACATCAGTCTAAAAAAAGAATACCAAGACCGTTTGTTCTTTTGAGGGTGACAACTGTTTTGTTTTTCTTCTGGTGGACAACACTCCATACACGGAACATACGCCGCAAGATCTCCCTTGTCAACGTGGAGCAGGGCTTTTTGCGCTTACTCTGAAACAATCTATTTAATAATTGTTGATTCATGAAGTTTTTTATCTTACATGCTTTAGTTGCCAATTTTTATTGGCTTGCTGAATTTGACGGGCATCATCTTTTTTATTCCATTTTTTTAAAGTGTTGCTCAGCCAGCTTTTGTAGAACAGGTATATCTTGCCATTGATGACCTTAAAACTTTTTGGATCTATCTCTACCAAGTCACCACTATCGGCCATGGCATAAGCGCACCATCCTTTATATTGCGGTAAAAATACATCTGGATTGCTGAGAAATGCCTGCTGATTGGCTTTAGAGCTGAAATAAATAACTGTTCCTTCATGGTGATGCTGAAATTTCTTTTGCCCTTTGATGGCTTTATTCTGTTTGATATAAGCCACTGGATCATAGCCATCAATAAAGATACCTTTGCTTTGATAATAAGCCACAGACGCATTGGCATGTATTGCATTGAACAGCAAAGACAAAAAGAAAAGTACAAAGCCAATCTTTTTAGCGCATTTTAAAATTATTTTTTGTACTTTCACTTTTTCATGTTCCTATATTTTTTGAAGCGCTTCTTTGTGAGCAGCTATGGTTTGTTGCAAAATGCTTTCATCATGGGCTGTAGAAATAAACCAGCACTCAAAGGCAGAGGGGGGCAAATAAACACCCTGCTCCAACATGGCTTGAAAATACTTGCTGAATTTTTCTTGATGGCTCTGTTTGCTGCTTTCAAAATCATTGATATCATGCTCGGAAAAAAACAAGGTTAACATGGAACCGACGCGATTGACTTTGACTGCAACTCCAGCTTTCTGAGCTTCTTTTTCTAACTCTTCTTGCAGGTATCGGCTTCTGTGCTCCAAAGTTTCATAGGGACTTTCTTCTTTAAGCATTTTTAAAGTTTTAATCCCTGCTGCCATACACACAGGGTTACCAGACAAAGTTCCCGCCTGATAAACCGGACCCAAGGGCGCAATATAATCCATGATTTTCTTTTTTCCGCCATAGGCACCTACCGGCATACCACCGCCAATAATTTTACCCAAACACGTCAAGTCAGGCTTAATATCATACAAACCCTGAGCACTATGTTTATGAACTCTAAACCCGGTCATCACTTCATCAAAAATACAAACAATGCCATAATCATCACACAGTTTTCTAATAGCTTGTAAAAATCCGGGTTTGGGTTCAACCAAGCCCATGTTACCGGCAATCGGCTCTACAATTATGGCAGCATAATCTTTGGGTGATTGTTTTATGGTTTTCTCTAGCAAGTCAAGATCATTGTAAGAGATACTCATGGTATCTTGAACGGTTTCTTGTGGAACACCTGGTGAGCCAGGAATACCTAAGGTTGCTACACCTGATCCACCTTCAACCAAAAATGCATCTGCATGTCCGTGGTAGCAGCCATTAAATTTTAAGATTTTTTTACGCCCTGTATAGCCACGAGCCAGGCGTATGGCGCTCATACAGGCTTCTGTTCCTGAATTAACAAAACGTACTTTTTCTACACTGGGAACACTTTGGGTAACCAGTTTAGCCAACTCAATTTCAAAACCACTGCAAGCACCAAATGATGTACCGTTATGTAATGTTTTTTCTATTTTAGCCAATATGTCAGGGTGCGCATGTCCAAAAATAAGAGGCCCCCAGCTCATGACATAATCTATATAGCTGTTACCATCGGCGTCGGTGATTTTGGCGCCTTTGCCTTTTTCTACATAAAAAGGGTGTCCACCCACAGATGCAAATGAACGCACGGGAGAGTTAACCCCACCTGGCATTATTTTTTGGGCGGTGATAAAAAGTTCTTCAGAAAGCGGTCTTTTCATGGTCATGATCAGACTATAAACAAAAGCAGGCAGCGTGACAACTAAGGGATTTTTTAAAGTTATATTTTTTCAATAAGAAAACATTTCTACAAGTAGGGTGCTGACTTTTTTTTGTACTCTTAAGTCTATGCGTCCTAATTTTTTAATCATGCGTTTCTGATCTATGGTTCTTATTTGATCCAAGACAATCTGGCCTTTTTTATTGCTAAAGCTGCACGCTATTCTTGTTGGATAACTACGGCCTTTTGTGGTCATTGGAGCAACGACTCTAGTTTGAATGTATTGATTCATTTCATCAGGTGAAATCACTAAACACGGTCTGGTTTTTTTAATTTCATGGCCTACTGTAGGATCTAAGTTGACCAAAATCACATCGAAGCGTTTTCCTACCACTGCCATTCGTTTTCATCCCAGTCACTCTGTGTATGATTTTCATCCAACAAGCTATCATCTTGCATGGAATGCATGCGATTGAACTCTTTTTTCCAACCAGATCTTTTATTTCCAGCTGCATAAATAACCATACGTTTATCTTTTACCTCTACAATAACTTCATCTTGCAATTCACACTGCTCTAACAAAGCTTTAGGAATACGAATACCTTTTGAATTACCAATTTGTATAAGTTTTAATGTCATGCTTTCATTGTAATTACTTTGTATATACTTGTCAATGGCTAAAAACATAGCCTGTAAACCAGCAAGCTTTATGGCTAATAAAAGCTACAGCACAGCTTTTAGTATTAACGAAAGATCTGTTTTAAAGTTGCTGTTATTTTATTAACACGCTTAGTGTATGCCTATGTAAAGAAGTTTGTTGACTATTTTGTTGATTTTTAATGTGTGTCCACTGCTTGCAGGAGCAAAACATTCTCCATCCAAAAAAAACGATTATTGCTTTTTAGTTTAATCTTATAAGCAGACAACTTTGGCTATCTGCTTTTTTTACTTTATTATGGATGTTTCAGTAAAAATTAGGACAATACCTTTAAGCAAGAAAAAATACTCCATGTACAGCGACAGACCTTTCATAGGAGCATAGCGACTTATAAAGTGCACCTTACGGGAGTTTTTGGTAGGCTTTATCTGTCAACTGTTTGAGCTGATAAAGTAGTATTTTTTTCTTGCGTCCTAATTCTATTTTAAACGACTCTATTAACGCTCATCATGATTCATGCACTAAGGTGCACCTGAATGCTTATTTTGCTCTAAATTTTTTACTTTGTCTTTTTCTTAATGCTTTGAGGCGAATATCAATAATCTCTGGGTTGGGATAAAAGTTTTTGGCTTGCAAATAAAAGCTTTTGGCTTTGGCAAAATTATCCATGTCTTCATAGGCGGCTGCAATGTTGAATAATGCTTCACCCTTTTTATGATCTTTAGGAGTTTGCTCTAAGACTTTATGATAATATTCAATGGCTTTTTTTGGCTTGTTGCCAATATAAGCATTGTTAGCAATTGCAAAGAAGACTTCTTGGCTCTGGGCCTGGTTGGGAAAGTTTTTAATCAACTCCATGTACTCTATATCTGCTTGTTCATATTGGTTTAGCTTGGTGTAGCATTCTGCCATAGCTTTTTTTACCTGATACTTGTTGGGATAATCTGGTGAAATATCCAGTAACTTTTCATATTCGATGATGGCTTGGTCATATTGTCTGAAAATATCTTTTTGTATGTGGGCAATTTCTTCTTGAGCCAACAGGGTATAGTTGCCTACCGGAAATTTATCCACCAACATACTAAAGTTTTCATGGGCTTGTTTGATATCCAATAAAATATCTTGTTGAATTTTTGCAGCTCTATACACTGCTTGTGCTGCTTTTCTATGATCTGCATGTTTATGAGCAAATTTTAAATAGGATGCCACACTCTGATAATAGCGCTTATTGTGACGCTGTTTTTCTGCTTGATAAAAGGCATACTCTGCGCAACCCGTTAATATAAGCAAACCAATCAAGGATAGTATGGACATTGTTTTTTTCATCTATAAAGCGTGAATAACAAAAATTAATTGCACTGCCCATAAAAAAACCAGCAAATTCAATAATGCAATTTGCCTATCTTTTTAACCTGTCATTCAACAAGATTTCTAGACATAAGTTCATTTCCCTTTCAACAACTTGATGGCTCTTTATCATTATCCAGAGCCATCTCTTGTGAAACTTTGATCTAGAATTTGACTTTTATCCATACATGTCATGTCCACCATAGTGGTCATGAAACATCAAGGCTTATATTAAATTGCTCACTTAATTGCCCAGTATCCCTTGGGTACTCTGCTAGGTAAAAAGTATTACTCAACTCAATAACTCAAGACATAAAACCTTGTTTTGACCATCGATAAGAATTTGTTCCTGCAAGAACCTTTTGCTAAAAAGACTGCTGTAACTGGTAAGACTTATCTATTGTATCCAAGCATACGTAAAAACTTACTCATCCAAAGGCAAGTCTTCTTGTGCAGCTTCCTCATTGATGATTTTTGCTTGTGAGACCAGGCTTTCACCGGCTTTCACTTTCATCAAACGTACACCCTGCGTAGACCTTCCCATCACAGAGATACCGCTGGCTTTGGTTCTAATAATTTGACCTTGGTTGCTGATCAACATGACATCATCCTCATCACTTACTTGTGAAATACCAATAACCGGTCCATTTTTATCGGTTACCTTAATGGTGATAATACCTTTGCCTGATCTGCTCTGTGATCTATACTCTTTTGTATCGGTACGCTTACCATAACCTTTTTCTGTTGTGGTTAAAATGGTACTTTCTTCAGTAAGAACATTCATACCTACAACTTCATCATCACCCTTAAGCGTTATCCCTCTAACACCTCCAGCTTGGCGGCCCATACTACGCACATCTTTTTCACCAAAGCGAATAGCCAAACCATTTTTAGTGGCCAAGAAGACATCATTTTTACCATCGGTAATTTCTGCACCAATCAAACGATCTCCATCACTGATATTGCAGGCAATGATACCGCTTGAACGGGGATTGGCAAATTGCATAAGGTCCGTTTTTTTAATGCTACCCTTTCGCGTGGCCATCATGATAAATTTATTTTCTGTAAACTCTCTGACCGGTAAAATGGCTGTAATTTTTTCACTGCCTTTAAGTTGAACCAAGTTAACAATAGGCCTTCCTTTTGCCGTTCTTCCAGCTTGAGGAATCTCATGTACTTTTAACCAGTAAGCTCGACCACGGTCAGAAAAGACCATGATGTAAGAATGCGTACTGGCCACAAAGACATCGGTGACAAAATCTTCATCTTTAACGCCGGTACCCACTTTACCTTTACCACCTCGACCCTGACTTTTGTACAAACTGACCGGATTGCGCTTGATGTAGCCAGCATGGGTTAAGGTGACCACCATTTCTTCTTCTTCAATCAAGTCTTCTTCATCAAACTCTTGAATCTCAGCTTTGATTTGACTGCGTCTGGGATTGGCAAACTGTTCTTTGATTTCACCCAACTCATTGCCCACAATTTCATAAACCAAACGTTCATCGGCTAAAATAGTTTTAAGCTTTTCAATCAACTTTAAAATATCTTTATAGTCTTGAATGATCTTATCACGCTCTAGGTTGGTCAAGCGTTGCAAGCGCATTTCCAAAATAGCTGTAGCTTGTTTTTCACTGAGTTTAAAATTTTTACATAAGCCCGCTTTGGCTATGACTGGATCTTTAGATTTTCTGATCAAAGCAATGACAGCATCTAAGTTGTCCAAAGCAATTTTTAAACCTTCTAAAATATGAGCTTTGGCTTGAGCTTTTTTTAATTCAAATAAGGTTCTTCGTGTTACCACTTGTTTGCGATGCGCAATAAACAAGCTTAAGGCTTCACGCAAACTCACCACTTTGGGCTTATTGTTGACCAAGGCCAACATGATGACACCAAAAGAGGTTTGCATTTGAGTATTGGCGTATAGTTTGTTTAAAACCACCGCCGGCGTTGCATCACGTTTAAGTTCAATCACCACACGCATGCCATCACGATCAGACTCATCTCTTAAATCAGATATGCCTTCTATTTTTTTATCCCGCACCTGCTGGGCTATGGCTTCAAGCAATTTAGCTTTGTTGACTTGGTAAGGCAGCTCATTGACAATAATGGCTTGTTTATCGCCTTTTTTATTGATGGCTTCTATTGTGGTTTTTGCTCTGATTTTAAATTTACCGCGGCCGGTTTCATAGGCTTTTTTGATCCCACCTTTACCGTAGACTAAGCCAGCTGTTGGAAAATCTGGGCCTTTGACAATTTTAAATAAGTCTTTATCCTCCATTTTTGGATTGGCAATCAAAGCATTGAGGGCATCACAAATTTCTCCCAAGTTATGCGGGGGAATATTGGTGGCCATCCCCACAGCAATACCACTGGCGCCATTCACTAAAAGGTTGGGGATTTTTGCCGGCAGTACTCTTGGCTCATTTAAGGTATCATCGTAGTTGCGTGCAAATTCAACGGTATCTTTATCTATATCTCCTAAAAACTCTTCAGCAATTTTATCCAAACGAATTTCAGTGTAACGCATGGCTGCTGCGGCATCACCATCGACAGATCCAAAGTTACCTTGTCCATCCACCAAAGGATGACGCATGGAAAAATCTTGCGCCAAACGCACAATGGTATCATAAATAGCAGAATCACCGTGCGGGTGGTATTTACCCATCACATCCCCAACAATACGAGCCGACTTTTTATAGGGCTTATTATGGTAGTTGGACATTTCATACATGCCATACAAAACACGTCTGTGAACTGGCTTAAGCCCATCACGAATATCTGGCAAGGCCCGGCCCACAATGACGCTCATGGAATAATCCAAATAAGCGGCTTTCATTTCCTCCACAATGGATTTTGGTGTTTCTCTATCAACTGCAATTAAAGACATGACGATTGCCCTTCCTTCATTTTATTTTCAAAATTTAAGCTCGAAACAAAAAATAAGTTTCGTGAGATCCTTTTCAAACCCAAGCCTTGGGTTGTTTGAGCTGGTAGAAACTGTTTTTTCTTTGCTGTATTCATTGTTAATTGTAATTTCCAATCAAGGCCCTGCTTTTATACATCCAGGTTTCTAACCGCTAAGGCATTTTGCTCAATGAATTTTCTACGTGGGTCTACAGCATCTCCCATCAGTACAGTAAAAATTTCATCGGCTTCAACCGCATCTTCAATGGTCACTTTAAGCAAGTTACGCTTTTCTGGGTCCATGGTGGTTTCCCACAACTGATCAGGGTTCATTTCACCCAAACCTTTGTAACGCTGAATGTTCAAGCCTTTTCTGGCAAAACCAAGAATGAACTTTACCACGTCAAACAAACTGTATTTTTCTACTGTTTTGTCTTTAGTGACGAGTTCGTAACTTTCATCGACATAGGCTTCTATAATCTTTGCTTTTTTAATCAGGTTTTGCATACGCTCACTGTTCAAAAATGCTGTGCTAAGGACCGTATCTCGCTTGCTGCCTTTATCTTTACTGCTAATCGTACAAATCTGTTCACCGTCTTTTTCTTCAAGCTGATAGACAACTGGCATAATGTGTGGATAGTTTTCCTGCACATATGCGCTGACGTTTTTTTGCAGCTTTTCAAAATTACTTTTATTGCTGTAGGCTTCTGTATTGGCCAAACCTAGCATCAACAAAGCATCAATTACACGCCACTCGTTTCTTGCACTCACTCTTAATAGTAAGTCTTGATACTCTAGGTATTGCGTTACAAATTCCTGCAGTTTTTTCTTGGTCAGCTTTTGTTTTTTTGTGGTTAAATGCAGCTCTACATCCTCAACCACCAAGTCTAATAAATACCGATTTAACTCAGCTTCATCCTTAAGGTATTTTTCTGTGTTTTTCTTTTTGACTTTAAAAAGGGGAGGTTGCGCAATATACAAGTAACCGCGTTCAACAATATCCGGCATCTGTCTATAAAAGAAGGTTAACAATAAGGTTCGAATATGCGCACCATCAACATCCGCATCAGTCATAAGAATAATTTTGTGATAGCGCAGCTTTTCCATATTGAAGTCTGTTTTACCAATACCCGTACCCAAAACTTGAATCAGAATTTGAATCTCATTGGACTGAATCATTTTATCAAAGCGGGCTTTTTCTACGTTAAGAATTTTACCTCTTAACGGCAATATGGCTTGGCTTTTACGTTCACGGCCTTGCTTGGCTGAACCACCCGCAGAATCACCCTCAACAATGTACAGTTCACTTAAAGCTGGATCTTTTTCCTGACAGTCAGCCAATTTTCCTGGTAAAGATGAAAATTCTAAAGCGCTCTTACGGCGGGTCAAATCCCTTGCTTTACGGGCAGCTTCACGTGCACGCGCCGCTTCCACAACTTTTAAAATAATCTTTTTAGCTTCTCTTGGGTGTTCAGCCAAATAGTTGGTCAAGCCTTCATTGACAATGGTTTCTACAATACCTTTAACTTCTGAGTTCCCTAGTTTGGTTTTGGTTTGACCTTCAAACTGAGGATCGGGCACTTTGGTTGAGATAACCGCGGTTAAACCTTCTCTTACATCATCTCCAGAAGGTTTGTCTTTTATACCTTTGAGCAAATTGTTTTCCGCTGCATAGTTGTTGATACTGCGTGTTAAGGCTGAACGAAAGCCCACCAAATGTGTGCCGCCTTCAATGGTGTTCACATTGTTCACAAAGGTAAAAACGTTTTCTGCATAGCCATTGTTGTACTGAATGGATAACTCAACCTCTATGTTATCTTTGCTACCTTTTAGGCTGACTGGCTTATGAAAGGTTTCTTTGTTTTTGTTCAAATGCTTAACAAACTCTTCAACCCCGCCATCATACTTAAACTTTTGCTTTTTATCGCTGCGCTCATCCTCAATGGTAATGGTGATACCGGAATTCAAAAAGGCCAATTCACGCATACGGCTGGCCAAAGTCTCGTAAGAGTATTTGGTGACCTCAAAGATTTTTGCGTCTGGTTTAAATGTTATGGTGGTTCCGGTTTTTTTAGAATCCCCGGCTACTTTTAATTTGGTTTTGGGAATTCCGCGCTCGTAACTTTGTAAATGTTTTTTGCCTTCACGGTGAATTTCAAGCTCCAAAGTTTCCGATAAAGCATTAACACAAGATACCCCCACACCGTGCAAACCACCGGAGACTTTATAGGTTCCGTGATCAAACTTACCCCCAGCGTGGAGTTTGGTCAGTACCAATTGAGCGGCAGGAATTTTCTCTTTTTCATGAATTCCCACAGGAATACCCCGGCCGTTATCTTTGACCGTAATAGAATTATCTTCATGAATGGTTAAATTAACTTCTGTACAGTATCCAGCCAAAGCCTCATCAATAGAGTTATCAACAACTTCATAGACCAAGTGATGCAAACCACGGGTGTGTGTATCCCCAATGTACATGCCCGGTCTTTTTCTTACGGCTTCTAAACCTTCTAAAACTTTAATGCTAGACGCTGAATAACTTGATGTATCTTTAGCCAAAATCAATCCTTTTTCTTCTTTAAAAGAGTTCTTTTTAACTCTTTCCATTTTTGCAAAACTTTTTTGTTATACACGTCTTAGTAAACAATGGCCAGCATAAATTTATCAAAATTATCACAAAAAACACTATGAAATCAACAGGTTATATTGTTTCGCTTGATTTTATTTTTCACTTTTCCAAAGCTGTGATTTTACTGAATATTCAGGAAAGCTGGACTCAACAGACGCTTGTTTATAGATCGTTGCCCCCAAAGCTTGGCTTAAGCTTTCAATATTTTTATCCGCTGTCGTGATAAAGGTTTGATACTTTTGCTCATTTAAACGATCCAACAAAATTTTACGTCGCTGCTCATCCAAGGTGCCGCCAATATCATCCAACAATAGAATAATATTGTGTTGGATGTTTTGGATAAAGCTAAGCTCTGCAAATTTAAGTGCTAATAGAGCAGAGGACTTTTCTCCTTGAGAGGCATAACTGGACAAAATTTTTTCATTTAACATTAAATGAACATCATCTTTGTGACAACCCAATAAAGTTCTGGTTAAAGCATGCTCCAAACCTGCTTTTTGCTCTAGACTCTGAGCAAAGTTATCTTCATTGGCTTGATAATGCAACGTCAACAAACCTTTACCATCACTGATACTTGTATAATAATCTTCTATCCAGGGTTTAATGTCCGCCAATAATGCCAAACGGTGTTTCCTGATCTGATCATTCAACTCAATCATTTGTTGATGCCATGGGGCCACTTGATCCAGATAATTTTTTAGACTTAATTGAGCTTTGAGCAAACTGTTTTTTTGACTGAGCGCTTTTTTATAGTTTTGTAAGCAACTTGCGTGAGCTGCATCTTGGTAAAACAGCATATGGTCTAAGTAACTTCTTCTGTATTGTGATGAGCCGTTAATCATAGCAATGTCTTCTGGAATTAGAGAAATACAGGCAATGTCTTTGCAAAAATCACTTAAACTTCTAACTTTGTTGGCGTTTTTTAACAATTCTTTGCTGCGCGCTTTAATTAAGACTTGACGGCTCTCATCTTCACTAAGATGGATCTGTATTTTACAGTAGTCTTTATCTTTTTGAATAAACTCTTTTAAACGACTGGTCTTAAAAGATTTTCCCGTCAAAGCAATGTAAATGGCTTCTAAAACGGTAGTTTTGCCGGTACCATTTTGGCCAACAATAACATTCAAATGCGACTGGGGCTGAATTTGACACAAATCATAAGGACGCGCGTTTTCCAATTTCACTTTCTCAATACGAATCATGCCTTGCCAAACCTACCTGCATCTGCACAACTGTTCAAGTTCAATGTGCCTCCACCTTTTTTGCCATATTTTGCAAATCGGCCGTATGTCAGATTAAACTTTATTTTTATTGACTTAAAATTGCACTAGGGTCATCGGTAAAAACAGCATCAACTTTCAACTTGATGGCTTGCTTGTATTGTTCACGTGTATTAATACCAAACAAAACAACTTTTGCTCCTTGGGTCATTTTTTTTGTACACTTTACTGCACCTCTGTCCCAAAGCTTGAACCAAAGGTCTGTTTGTGAGGAACCTAGAGCAAATTTTTCGAGCACCGTCATTTTTCTGGCTAGCTCAAACCCAACCCAAGACTCTTTGCCTTCGTCTATACATTGATTAGAGTTTTCATGATTAAGAAGGCGAGCCCTTGTTTCATCTCTGCTTTCAAACGTAATGGCTTCTGGCTTTTTTTCTTTGAGTAGCTGCAAATGTTTTGCATTGGTTGAGTAAAAAACCAAACGAGACCAATCTGTATCTGATATTGTTTTAATCAAAGCATTCACTAACACTTCTTCTGGTAGAGATTTCATATCTACAATCATTGTATCATCTGGAAACTCTTCTAAAACCTCTTGCAAAGTTGGAATTTTGAGATTCATTGATCGGAAAGGGAACTCATTATTTTTTTCAAATTTGTACGCTGCATTTAGCGCTTTAATTTCACTTACCGTAAGATCGCTAATTTTTCCATTCCCATTGGTCCACTTGGATACATTTCTTGCGTGATAGACAACTGGAACTTGATCTTTACTGACTTGTACATCCAGCTCTAAAGCTTCTGCTCCTGCATTCTTAGCTTGTTTAAAAGCGTAAATGGTATTCTCGGGCCATATTTTTTTTGCACCTCGATGCGCAATAACCATTGGTTTAGCATAGACTTCATTAAACAAAAATGAAACCATAACAATACTCAAACACTGAGCCACTTTAGACATGAACAACCTTTCCTTAAAAATAAACACACCATCCTAAAACAACTTCATCGGTAATACTTATGATTTATTATGTCAATTGCTACTGTTAAAAACAAGCTTTTACCTTTTGTAGGATGAACTCAAAATTACTTAAGTCTGAATCATTGAAAGAACCCAATAAAAAAGGGACCCCGCAGGGTCCCTTTTTTAAGCTTTCTTTGGATAAAAAATGAGCTTATTTACCTTCTTCATCAGCAGGCATGACTTCTTTTTGTACATCCAAATTTTTCTCTACAGTCACTGTATCTTTAACAACAAACTCAACACGTCTGTTTAAACGTCTGTCTTCAGCAGTTTTTTCAGGGAAGACTTTTGGATTTTCTTCACCATGACCAACGGCTTTTAGTTTAGAAGCCTCAATACCTTTTCCAGCAAGGTATGCTGCTACCGCTTCAGCACGTTTTTGACTTAAAGATTTGTTCAAGGCTGCTCCACCAGTGGTGTCAGTGTGTCCATGAACAGTAATGGTAGAAATCTGATCCATAAATGGTGTTAGTTTCTCAGCAGCACTGTCTAAGATTGCATGACTTTCTGGTTTAATTTGAGCACTACCACTGGCAAAGTTGATCTCACGAACAACACTCAACTCTTTTTTAACCACTTCAAGCTTTTCTTTGATAACTTCTTTCATTACCTTTGGCTCTGGAGTTGGCTCAGGTGTTGGCTCTGGAGCAGGAGCTGGCTCTGGGGCTGCAACTGGAGCTGCGCCACCTAAAGCAAGCTTAAGACCACCATAGTAACTGAAGTCTTGACTTTCAGACTCGCCAATACCATCCCATGATGCACCACCAAATAGAACAGCTTTGCCTAATTTAGCTCTCAAACCACCACGAACAACAATTGGATTTTGATCATCTTCATAATCAATGACATTGACAGATCCTAAACCTTCTAAGTTTAAACCTAAAACATCTAAAGAACCTTTGTCTTGTACCAAGTCTATGCTAGCTGCAGCACCCCACTCAATACGGTTATCTCTATCAATGTTTTGAAAGTTTGCGTTACTGGCATGAGTGTAACCAGCATTAGCGTATAAACCAACACGGTCCGCAACTCTGGTATCAACCAAAAATCTACCACCAAAAGCATAACTGTCATCTGACACAAAGTACTCTATGTCACCTGTTGGTAAAGTAGCATAAGGCATAACAGCAAAAGCCACTTTTGAATCATCACCGCTTAACCTTACTTTGGCATGAACTGTAACATCACCTACTGTCCAACTGTCTTGGTCAGAAGCTCCTGTTGCTGTTGCACCAACTGAAGTTAGATTAACATGGTGAACAGGTACATCAACACCTAGTAAAATTCTTGGGTTTATTAAGATACCAAAGCCAGCATTGATGGTTTGAATATCATCAATCAATTGATCTACTTGGGTACCGCCTGATGAAATGGCCAGTGGATCATTTTGATAATCATAAGCAACACGAAAAATAAAACGTGAACCATGCTCGGCAAGCTCACTGTTTGGATTAAGTGCACCGTGAACACTCACTGTTTCCAGTGTGTTAGAAAAATTAAATAAATGCGTATCTACTTGGTCAGCAAAGCTCGCGCCGGCTAACAAGAAGGACGCAATTAATAGTTTCAATTTTGACATTGTTTGTATACTCCTTCTTTTTATTAAACATTTAGCTTGATTTATTTAAGTCGTACTGCACAACAAAAACAAGCCTTGCATAACGTCTTGAAAGTCTCTTAAAAAAACCTAGTAAAAGCAAGCTTTTTTACTATTTTTTAGTTTTTGTTATTGAAATCATAGCTTTTTTTAATGCATTTGTTGTTTTTCATAAAATACAAATATGATTCTTGACCTCTTTAAAAAAAAAATGCAGTTTCTATCGTATGAATCAATCATTACTATTAGGCAGTGGTGGCACCAACAAAATTCCAGAGCGAGTGAATGCCTGGAAAGAGGCTGTTAAGCAACACAGTCAAAAAGCTAAACAAGTTGTTTTTATTCCTTATGCCCTGGCTGATCATGATCTTTATGAACAAAAAATGCAGCAGTACCATGATGATCTTGATTGTGAACTTGTAGGGATTCATCAATTTGACTCACCAAGCAAAGCCATTGAGAAAGCCGAAGCCATTTATATCGGTGGCGGAAACACTTTTAGACTGCTGTACCGTTTGCAGGAATATAAATTGATTGAAGTCATACGTGAAAAAGTATTGTCCGGCATGCCATACATAGGCATCAGTGCTGGAACTAACGTAGCCTGTCCCACCATTGCCAACACCAATGATATGCCTATCATGTGTCCCCCCAATGGTTTTGGAGCATTAAGCTTAATTCCATTTCAAATCAATGCCCATTATACTGAAGGCAAACTGTATTACGGCCCAGACCAAGACAACTTGCAAGCTTACGGCGGTGAAAGCCGTGATGACCGCTTGCGTGAATACCATGAAGAAAATGACACACCCGTCTTAGCCATGGCTGAAGGCGCTTATTTAAAAGTTGAAAATGGGCGCTATACTTTAGGCCCTGTGGGTTATGCCAAGTTATTAAAGCCAAAAAAAGATCCTGTTGTTTTTAAACAAAACTCTCTTGTCACCATACGTTAGGGTGACTCTAGGCTTTAAACTGATATCAAACGCTATCTAATTGTTTTACTCTATTGCGTAATATTTAAATCACCACTGGCGCTGCGCATGTATATGGTCCATGCAGCGGTAGTCTTTTGTGCAATATTGGTTTTAACCCGGCCACTGGCGGCTTTATGATCTATATTTATTTCTGATACATTTTTTGGAAAATGAACATGAGCATCGCCGCTACCAGATTTTATGGATACTTCACCCTTGTTTTGCATTCTTTGATTAAAGGATAAATCAACACTACCGCTACCGGTAATAATATCAACGCTGCTTTTTAAGCCAGTGGCCTGTATGCTCCCACTGCCACTGCGGACAGTAAGCATTTCCGGCACTGCATGCTCAGCGTAATCAAGCTTTATTTCACCGCTGCCGGTCATAAGCTTTGCTTGTCCTGATATACCTTTAACCTCAATATCACCGCTACCTGATTGAACATCCAGTTCATCAATCCAAGACGACGTATAGTTTAAATCCCCACTGCCCACATTGATCTTGGCTTCTCCGTGTACGCCATCAGCCCTTATGTTGCC
Organism: bacterium; assembly: GCA_022763185.1. Lineage (NCBI taxonomy): Bacteria > bacterium. Next base: position 164,897 of record JALEGL010000015.1, read on the forward strand.
GGAACCAACGTTTAGTTTTAAATCCAACTTTTTTGGGACTTGGATATTGAATTTAACTTTACAGCCGTCTCGCCAGCGTTTTTTAATTTTTTTAACTTCAATCACCAGACGCTCAGATTTTTTTTCCATGGTCAGTTGACAATGCTCAGAAAATTTAAGTTTTTCATAGTCAACCGCCAGTTCACTAACTTTACCTGCTGTAATAACTAAGTCACCCGATAGATTGTTGACGTGCAACTCTTTTAATCCCTCTGTGGAAAAGCTTTTACTTTGCGCATGAACTGCGTTGAGAATAAGCGAAACCAAAACAAACATGAATGTAATATCTTTTTTCATTAGGCTTAAAAGCTTAATCATTCTTTTTGCTTTTGACAAATTTTATAAAATCCAAGTGCTCTAGATTATCTGAGTAGTTGACATAAATTAAAGCTATTTTGTTTTGATCAAACTATGTTCAAAGTAGATCTCACCCTCACTTTAATCTTTCACTATTGGTTTTCTCTTCAACAGTTTTTTGCTTGCGCGCAAAACAACCCCCAAAGGACCTGAGGCAATATAGGTTAGGACTAGAACATACAAAGTAAGTATGGGTTTAAGCCATAAAGCCATGGCAATAAAAACAAAGGGGATTAAGACAAACAATGGCTGCCTGCGGTTTAAACTCAAAGACTTACTGGATAAATAAGGAATTTGACTGACCATCAAAAATGGTACGGTAAACATACACATAATCATAAAGCCTTGACCTTGCATGAACCAAATATCTTGCGTGGGCTTAAACACCAGAGCACTGAGCACAAAAAACATACCGCCCATGGGTATGGGGATACCCTGAAAATAACTTTTTTCTGTACTTTTATTTTGCACATTAAAGCGTGCTAAACGAATGGCACCACAAGCCAGATGAAAAAAGCAGGCCACAACAGCCAATTCTTCTGCAAAGTAATGGCCCCAAGCAAAAACCATGGCCATAGGAGCTACGCCAAAAGAAACGACATCACACAAAGAATCATACTCTTCACCAAAGCGCGATCCGGTGTTGGTTTTACGGGCCACTTGTCCATCGAGCATATCCAAAACACCGGCCACCATGATGAACAAACCACTTTTTAATAGGCTGTGCTGATAGCCTAAACTGTAATGCCAACTGTTTAGAATGGATAAAAATCCAAAAAACAAATTGCCTGTGGTGAACAAATTGGGAAGAATGTAAATGCCTTTTCTCATAATCAGCTTTATCAAACACCAAGTACTCTTTTTTGACCAGCGTTTTTATTGAATCTTCTGGGTCAAATAAAACAGGGACAGCTACCTTTTTATTAAAAAGGTAGCTGTCCCCTTTATTAAACGCACAGCTTAGTTTTGATCTGCCTTTTTAATCAATTTTAGCCAAGATACTTTGCCCAGCTTTGACTTTATCACCGAGTTTGACTTTGATTTTGGCTTCATGCTTGATGTAGATATCCATGCGTGAACCAAAACGAATCATGCCAAAGCGTTCGCCTTGCTGCATACTTTGACCTTCTTTAACAGCACAAACAATTCTTCTGGCCACAAGGCCTGCAATTTGGGCAAAAACAATACGGCCAAATTGTTTTGTCTGCATTTCAAAGGCCAAACGTTCATTATCTGTGGAACTTTTATCCAAATTAGCGGCAAAAAATTTGCCTGGCCTGTATTGCATTTTATGGATTGTGCCTTCAATGGGACTGCGATTAACATGGACATTGAACACCGACATAAAAATAGAAATTTTTTGCATTTCTTCTCCAGCAAACAAGTCTTGCGCTGGTTCTATTTTAATCACGGTACCATCGGCCGGACACAGCAATGTAGATTCTTTTTCATTGTCTTTTATTGCAGCAACTCGCGTTGGATCTCTAAAAAACCAGATAACCCACACGGTTAATGCAAACATAATATAGGTTAAGATACAGCTGATGTTGCTTACAATGGCCGTTAATAATACGCTAAGACCAATAAACGGAAAGCCTTCAACACAAATACCTAAAAAGCGTTCAAGTTTTTGTACCTGTTTCATGCTTAGTCTTATAACAAAATGTTACGCTAAGCGCACATTATTGCGCAATAAATCTTCTCATTAAAGTACCCAAAGGTACCGGCTACCTTTGGGTACTTTTACTGTACAAAAAACTCAACTCTTCGGTTGAGGGCTCTGCCATCTGCTGTTGTGTTGCTGGCAATAGGATCTGTTTCACCTTTGCCTTTGGCTGACACCGCTCTTGGGTCCATACCCAATTCAATCAAGTATTGTCTTACTGCATTGGCGCGCTCTGTTGAGAGTTCAAGGTTTTTCTCAGCATCGCCCAAGCTGTCTGTATGTGCTTCAACATACAGTTTATTGACTTTGGCTTTTTGAATTTTCTCATAGGCATCCAGCAAAATCGCTTTGGCTTGGACATTAAGCTGGTATTGTCCAGATGCAAAATAAATTTTTCCATTCAAATCTAACTTTTCACCTTTGCCTTGGTCATAAACGATGCTGTAATTATTGTCTTGATTGGGTTTAATTTGAAAAATTTTACGCAAAGGTTTTTCACCATCACCCACCATCACCATGACCACACCTTCGTTTACGGTTTTATTCAATTCACTGATTTCACCTTCAAACAATGGCTGGCTTTGACTGTCTGACATCACTTTAATCTGGGTATTGATTTTTTCACCGTATTTATCAACAATTTTCAAGTTAAGCATACCCGTTTGCCTTTGAATGGGTTTGGGTGTTGGTTTAGGCGTAGGGGTAGGTATTGGCTTGGGTTTTGGTTTTGGAGGTGTTGGTTTTTTAGGAATACTTTTGTTGGTGTAACTGATTCCGGTATACAATCTTACTTCTGGTGCACCATAACCATTGTTGCCTCCTCGTGATGTTCCCATGGTCCACTTCCAGCGTTGATTTTTTGAAATTTTTTGTAGACCCAAATACATTTCACCCGGTGAATTGACTTCTTTGGGTTCATGAAGAGACATAGACCCAGACAACTCAGCAAAGACTTGCCAGCCATCAGAATTTAAAAAGCGATAAACGTAACCCAATTTACCCATGACTTCACTGCCAATTTCTAAAGCTCCAATATTTTCTATGTTGGGACGGTAGCGCCCGCCAAGGTTCATGGTAATATAGTGACGTTTCATGCCTCCCCAACGGTCTAAAACAAAATAACCCCCGCCAGTGATATCCTGATTACCAAAAAAACGATTTTCTTCTCCAACCGGAAAGGTGACAAAAGGGACAAAACCAAAACCCCAAGTACCGCCAACAGCATTCCAGTTTTTTCCTTGCAGCTGCAGCAAGCCTTGCAAAGTAATATCTCCAACATTAAATTCTTTTGTACTGGTAAATTGAGAAAAGTTTTCTACATTGTTGTAAACATGAAAGGGTGCATGCACTTGAAAGCTAAAACGATCACTCACCCCAAAGCCCATCAATACATCCTGCGTGAAAATCCATTTAACAATATCATCAAGACGTTCGCCATCTCCACTTGGACCAAATTCCAATGGATTTTTGGTCCAAGTAAAATAAGCCCCCACCGCATATTTACCCGGTTCAAGTGTGGTTGAGCTTAGAGCCTGATGACCATCCGGATTAAGAATCTTGGGCGTAACATAATGAATGTTGATGGCCTGTGCCGGTTGACTCACAAGAAAGATACAAAGTCCAATCAGCAAAAATAAATTTTTTCTCATCTTTGCTCTATCTACTTTTCTCAATAAAGCCATCAATACTGCTAGCAACATCAACAAGACAATACTTGGGTTAGAAGCCCCCGAGTTACAGAGCCCCCAATCCAAGAAACCCACTGTTCCTGAACCTCTTGGTGTAGCGTCATTGGGGTCACTGGGGTCCAAACCAAGATCAATTTCTTCACAGTCGGTCAAACCATCACCATCAGTATCACGCACTGTTGGGCAATCATCTGTTGGGTCCAATGGATTGCTGTTAAAAATATTAACCTCATCGCCATCGTTGATGCCGCCGTTATCGGTATCAGCATCATTTCTATCGGTGCCGTAGGTACCATCCTCTTCACAATCCGTTAAACCATCGTTATCTGAATCTGGGTCCGCCAAAGGATTGCTGCCGTAAGTATTGACCTCTACACCATCCAAACAACCGTCCATATCAGTATCATTGCTGGTTGGATCGGTGTTGAAGGTATTGAGCTCAGCTCCATCCAACAAACCATCGCCGTCGGTGTCTGGGTTATTGGGGTCACTGCCGGCATTGTATTCTTGACAATCGTTGGCGCCATCACTGTCGGTATCCGCTACATTGGGATTGGTAAACAGGGTAGTGGCTTCCAAACAATCGTTGCAGCCATCGCCATCACTGTCGGTCACCAAAGGATTGGTCACTGGGCTCATGATGGTGCCCATACCTGGGAACCAGGCACTGTTTTCTGGATCATCGTATGGACACATGGCCGTGGTTCCAAAAATTTCACAGCCATCGGTACAACCATCGCCATCGCTGTCTGGATCATTGGGATCGGTTCCAGCTGTGGCTTCATCACCGTTGGTCACACCATCATTATCTGCATCTTCATCCAAAAACGGATCATCGTTTGGATTTCTTGGATCACTGGGCTCATTAGCTTCATCGCAGTCGTTGGTTCCACCATCATCGGTGTCGGCATCGGTTGGATCAGAAATAGGGCTCATCACCGTACCCGGCGCACTAGGATGACCAATAAACGGACAGCTGGCTTCTGCTGGTGGGTTGGTCCCAAAAACCTCGCAGCTGTCGGTACAGCCATCCATATCCGTGTCTGCCAAGGTTGGGTCAGACATCAATGTGGCTTCATCCATGTCAAGCAAGCCATCATCATCGGCATCGGTATCTTGGAAGTTAGGAATACCATCCATATCGGTGTCAACAGGTATGGTGTTGCTCATAGCATCGCCTGCTTCATTGCTATCAAGAATGGTATCATTGTCTGAGTCTGTGTCTCTAAAGTCTGGAATGCCGTCCGGCACCGTCTCAGAGTCAAACAAGTTGGCGTAGAGCGTAACCAACGTACCGGCATTGTACATGGGATAGGTTTCTGTGGCATCACTCTCATGCAGATCCAAAATGTTGTCGTTATCCGAATCCAGATCAAAGTAATCTGGCGTAGCGTCTGGCACGGTTTCACTATCCGCTAGATCACTGATGATCATGCCGCTTGGATAAGCAGCTTGATATTCTGCTAGACTGATGCTGCCATTGGCATTACCATCAATGTCAGATACATGCCCCTCAATGATATCACCAATGCCATCGCCATCAGCGTCAATATCAACATAGTTGAAGAAGGTATCATTGTCTTGATCACCCAGAGGCAACTCATTGTTTTGCAAGAGGCCATCCATGTTGGTATCGCTTGCTGCAACACAGGCCATAACTTCAGTTGTGGTCAAATTAGCATCTTCATTGGCATCACAGACAAAACGTGCGCCTTCAATCAAGTCTGGAATCCCGTCGCCATCTGAATCAATGTCCAAGTGGTTGGGCGTGCCGTCGTTGTCTGTATCTGACAAGTCGCTGTCTTCTAAGACACCATCGCCATCGCCTAGCAATGCATAGAGCGCAGCTTGTTCAGGACTTTCAATTTGACCGTTATCATTGGCATCCACCGTGGCCAATTGCGCCGGCGTCAACTGACCAAAGAAGTTGTCTTCTAGGTCACTGATGCCATCGTTGTCAGAATCCGTATCTTGATAATCTGGAGTTCCATCACCGTCAGCATCCGGCAAGACACCGCCTGGTAATTCAGATTCACTGATGGCGCCGTCATCATTTGTATCAAAACAGTTCATATCATCTCTGATTTCCATGTCACTGAGTTGCCCGTCCATGTTGGTGTCACATACACCCAAGCCAATTTCAATCATGTCCAAGATGCCATCGTTATCCGAGTCATTGTCCAGACTGTCTTCTTGGCCATCGCCATCGGTATCAACGCCGTTGCCGCCATCTTCACCGTCAATGAAACCGTCACCGTCAGAGTCTGGGTCCATGCTATCATCCATACCGTCACCATCCGTGTCTGTACCAGAGCCACCAATGGTGAGTTCTTCACTGTCACTCAGACCATCGTTGTCATCATCGGCATCAATGTAATCTGGCGTACCATCACTGTCGGCGTCGCCGGTGCTATCCAAACTGTCACTGACGCCGTTGTCATCTGAGTCGGTGTCCAAATAATTGGGGACACCATCACTGTCAGCATCGGCCGTACCTTCATCTCCAGTGAGTTGGCCATCGCCATCGTGATCAGTATCCAAGGCCACGCTGTTGGAATCAGCACTGCTGTAGACTGTTTCGTTGGGATCAAGGCCGGCGTAGGTTGAATAATCCAAGCCTGCAATCAAATTGCTGATGCTGGCCACGCCAGGCATCACAGGATCGCTGCAGCCATTGACAATACCATCATTATCTGGGTGGACGCCAATGGGGAAGTCCAAACCAGAATTGTCTGCTGCGCTTTCACAGCTGACCGCCGTGGGGATGCTTATGGCATAATAAGCATCAGGCGCAATTTCATTCATGCCCATGGTGTTGCGGACCACAAACTCTAGGTTTTGCCGTGAATCAGCGCCAAAAGGTGAGCTTTCTATGATTTCGCTGGCTGTGATGGCTGCTGAGATATTCACACAGTCAGGATCAGAACTGACATCATGGCCACAGCTGTCGGTATCCGCACCTTGTGAACAATAAAAGACGCTGGCACTTGTGGCTGAATATTGAAGGCCTTGTGGAAGCACATCAACCAAATTGTCCACGTCATAGGCAGTGCGATCGCCAATATTTTCAATGTGCACCGCATAATTGACATTGCCAGCCAAAGTCACCGGGTCTTGGGTCCCGGCAATTGCACATTTGCTAAGCACCAACTCTGGGCGGTTGAAGTTTTGAAAGTCTGGCTGAGCAGGATCGTCTATGGCCACGGGTATGGTGTTAAGATCAGCATCGCCGGCTTCATCAGCGTCAAGGAAACTGTCGCCATCGGAGTCAAGGTCTCTAAAGTCTGGAATCCCATCGGGCACAGCTTCACTGTCAAACAAATTACTGTAAAGAATAACAACAGAGCTGGTGTCATAGCTTGGATACATTTCTGAAGCATCGCTTTCATGCATGTCATAGATGGTGTCACCATCACTGTCTAAATCAAAGATATCCGGCGTGCCATCAGGCGTATCTTCAGAGTCTGCCAATTCACTGAACAAGAGATCACCGCCACCGTTGGCTGCGCTGTACTCAGCGTCGCTGATGCTGCCATTGACATCGGTATCAATGTCACTGTTGTAAGCTTCTATCCAATCGGCAATACCATCACCATCGCTGTCTATGTCAATGTAGTCTGGATCTGTATCGCTGGTGTGCGCTCCTGGCGCTGCTGCGTCACTGTTTGGCGCTGCTGCTTCATCCAATTGCAATAAACCATCGCCATCACCGTCGGTCAATGCACCACAAGCTGTAACTTCTGTTGAAGTGATAAAGCCATTGTCATCGCTATCACACACATAACGGCCATTCTCAACAAAGTCATAGACTCCGTCGTTATCTGAGTCTCTGTCTAAGAAATTGAGCAGACCATCGCCATCGCTGTCTGGGATTTCATCAAAGTTTAAAACACTGTTGTCGTCATTGGCTCCACCGCTGACGTCATCTCCGGCGCCATCGTCAATATCATTTCCTTCAGCTGTTGTGATCAAGTTGTCCGCATTGTCATCATAAACCGTTAAACCCGATTCATCCAAATCTGGAATACCGTCTCCATCAGCATCTAGGTCTAGATAATTGGCCATGCCATCGCCATCAACGTCGTCAAACGCTCCGCCTGGCAGTTCCGTAACGCTGATAGCCCCATCCATATTGCTATCCAAACCACTGGCCGCAATTTCTGCAGTACTTAATAGGCCATTGCCATCGCTGTCATAGACATGGAACATGTGTTCTAATAAATCAGGAATACCATCATTATCTGAATCCAAATCCAAATAATCTGGCGTGCCATCACTGTCACTGTCTGTACCAGGACCACCTTCATCACCGTCCAAAATACCATCACCATCTGAGTCGTTATCCAAATAGTCTGGGGTACCGTCTCCATCTGAATCAATCATTGTTCCCATTGAGGTGGTGATTTCATCGGCATCAGTTACGCCATCATTATCATCATCGGTATCTTGGTAATCTGGTGTGCCATCACCATCGGCATCGCCTGTGCCTTCAGTAGCATCATCGGTACCGTTGTCATCTGAGTCAGTATCCAAGTAATTGGGGACACCATCGCCATCAGCATCGCCAGAGCCTTCATTGCCATTGGCAATGCCGTCACCGTCATGGTCAACATCTAAAGCAGGAGAGGTATCATCCGTTGCACCAAAGGTTGCTTCACCGGCAACAACGCCATCTAAACTGCTGTAACTGGCCAAAGATGCCGTATTGCTGATGCTACTGACATAAGGCATGACTGGATCTGTACAACCATTGACTACACCATCATCATCCGGATGAGAACCAATGGGTGAGTTTACGCCGTCACTATCACTGGCGGATTCACAGGATACTTCGGTTTGAATTTGATACACCACATAGGCCTCTTCCCCTAAGTCATCGCCAGCAGCGGGGTCAACAAAAGGAAATGTTAAGTTTTGACGGCTGTCTCCACCAAACGGTGAGCTTTCAGCACTTTCACCACTTCTCACGCTGGCACTGATATCCGTAAGCATGGCCGTACAATCACTTTGCTCCCAAGCCGAACAGTTACCCGCATTAACAGAGCTGGCACCAGAAGAGCAATAATATGCGTTCACGGTATTGGCAGCGTATTGCAAACCTTGTGGTAAAACATCACTGATATCAGACAAATCAAATGCCGTACTTAAAAACGACCCACTGTTTTTAACAACAATGTTATAGCCAAGCGTATCACTTAAATTAAACGGCTCTAAAGCTTCTGTACTTGCATCTGCACATTTAATAACAGTGATGTCGGGTTTGTTGAGGGTAAAGGTTTCGTTGTCTGAATCCACGGTGATATCGTCCGAACCGTCATTGAATCTGAATTGGCCCTCTAAATTTTTGTTATTCGCAGAAACATTGCGAGTTTGCGCTTGAAAAGAAAAGGTTGCAGTTCTCCCACTAAGGTCGGTGGCCGTGTTGGAGGCTGTCCCTAAATCGATGAATGCTTGAGTATTTGAACTGGCATCAAGCGAATTTTCAGGGTCATTGCCAAAACAAAGTTCTGTTCCTCCCAAAACGCAGTATGGCCCAGTGCCACTCACACCGCCACTGACCGCAATGGTGTAATCCCCTGGAGTGTTTGATCCCCAAAAATTACCAGAAATCTCTCTTAAGATCGCTCGCGTCGATGCTGCTTGTCCCTGTGGAAAGTTGACCACAACATCAAAAGTCACAAAATCGCCTACGGTGCCACTGACCGGGCTAACGCCAACCGTACCCAGACTTGGCGCTTCAATTTGGGCTTCGCTTTCATCGTCTACTGGGGAAAACGTGGTACCCCCTAAAACCGATGCAAACACAGCTTGAGCACTGTTGGTGTAAGTGTTACCCCAAATGGCATCAGGCACCAAGCGTAAATCAAAGCGAATTTCACAGGTATCGCCAGATGCAATACTCATGTCAATGATTTCAATTGTGGTTTCATCAACATTGCTGGTGATGTCAGGCACACTGCTGTTGGAGCATTCAGGGCTCAGACTAATATTATAGCCACAGGCAACATCCATACAGGCTGCCGATGTACTCGGAGCAACAAAGCCCGTGTTTATCACATCTGTAAACACAACATCCAAAGCTTCTTGCTGACCACTGTTTTCTAGAGTAACCAAGTAAGATAAGACCGCATTGGCATCAACATCACTGATGTTGCCATCGGTGATGCTTGCATTGGGGTCATCTGTAGATTCAACCCCTTTATCAATATTTAAAAATGGGGCATCGCCAATAAACAGATAGGTTCCTGTGGCACCCACCAATGCAGTGTTGGCACTGTTGTTGTATTGGGTCACCACCATGTTGTTTTGCAACAACCCATCCAGAAAAGGTTCGTTGGTCACTGTTTTGGTAAAAAACAACTCCACTGTGCCCGAACCGCCCCCTGCAATTTCAAAGTCTACAAAAGCAAAGTTGATGCTGTTGTTAGGATTACTGCACGTAAGCGTAATATCCCCACTGGCCAAAGCCGGATCATTGGTACCAAAACTCCACATATTGTTGGCTGGGATGGCGGCGCCATCGTAGGTGAGGCAAGGAGACTCATCAAACAAGGGGTTGGCCAAGTAGTTGGTTAAATTTAAATCTTCTACGTCTCCCCCTGGAATCAACACCGTAATTTTATACGTCACTTCATCACCGGCCTCAACATGAACCGCACCCATGCCCACAGGACTGCCATTAACATGGGAAATTTCAACCTGAGTATCTTGTAAGGATACAATGCTTGGATTGTCTTGCTCAGTATTATCAGGATAAGTATCATCATTGGCACTTTCCCCCATATTTCCACCAACAACATCGTAATTTGTTAGGGTGGCGTTGGGTAACGGAAAGACATCACCGGCATCAATGGATACATCTGTGGTAGGAGGTAGAGTCTCAAAGTCTTCATCAACGATGGCTTGGTAGATGATCTGTATACCTGTGCTTGATCCTGAGCTGAACACACCATCCCCTGAGAGCGTAGTGTCCGCAAAAGAAAAATTGACCGTATCGGCCATAAGGCTACCTATATCTAAAGAAAAATCACTGCTGCCATCAGGGTACGTATTTTGTGTCAAATGACCAAAAGCCAGTAAATCTGCTTCATTGATGTTGGTGATAACACCGCCTTCGTTAACCACCACCATCATGCTACTGGTTGCATAACTCAGTCCATCTGGTAAAGCATCCCCTATCACCAAATTATTCACTTCATAATAGTCGCTAAGAGCCACATCCACTGTAAACTCAAGGCTGTCTAAAGGCGTTAAACCAGATCCCCCCATGTCTGTTGCAAGACTCCAGCTTTTCTCTATATCCAAGCCATAGGCTCTATACGTTGCGGTATCTAAAACAGGTGAGCTTAGTTCATCAGCATTGGCAACCACACCGGTTGTTTCTGCTGTAGCACTAAGTGTATTGGGGTCAACAATCTCTGAAGCATCATCTCTAAACTGTTTGTATACCCCCATATAACTGATATTAAAATTTGCATTGATGCTGGCGTAGCTGATGCCAATGGTCCCTCCGGTGGCAGAAGAAATATCTGGCGTGTAGACACAGCTCGTTGGTGCTGGTGTAATGCTAAATGAACTACAATCTCCTGGATCGCTTACTTCTAAAATTTCTGGAATAGTCTCCTCAATGGTGACGTTATTTAAAGTGACAACATTTGAAATTGAACCGGCAATATTCACCGTTTCTGGGTATGTTGGTCCTGCTCCCAAGGCAATGTTGGCACTTAAACTGCCATTGGTACTTGTCACGGTTTTATTTATTTTTAAAGCTTGGGCGGTAACATCATCGGTTTGCGCCAAAGAACAAAGGGTATCCGAAGCGCCGCAATCTCCAGGTGCACCATTGACCAAACCACCAAGCACGTACATGGCTTGGGCTTGTCTGAATGTGTAAGGTGTTCCTGCAACGGCAATGGGTTGGCTCATGCCATCTAAGGTAAAATCAAAGCCTACGGTGCATCGTATTTCAGGTTGATCTGGAGCATGCGAACCCAAGTTGGGCTTTATCGCAACAAAGGTTTCTCCTGCTTGCAGGGTAAAAATTTCTCCAGTGAACGGATTTTCTACATCCAGCGTATCCACTGCTGAGGGATTGTTTTGTACATCAATACTGGATACACCCAGATTTTGACAAGCATTACTGCCATTGTAGGTAAACTCTTTTGGAGCAATGAAGTGGAAGGCCGGAAAAAAACCAGAGTCTGTGGCGTCGGTATTATCCAATATCATCCTGACATCAAATGATTGGTTTAACAATGGATCTGCATTATTGCTTGGGGCATTAAATGTTAAAGTTGGAACTGGCGCTGCATAGGCTGACAAAGCCCATAGACCAACAAACAGTAAAAAGACGACTTGAATCAATTTATGTTTCATAACAAACTCTCTTAAGCTTAAATTTTAATGTAATCATCTCATCTTTGAGATTGATGTTTTTTGTCACGAGGCTTTAAAAACGTGCAACAACTTGAAATCGTGAATGAAAAGCTTTGTAATGGCAAGTTTTTTTACCAAAGAAGCAATATTGTCTCTTTAAGAAAACAGCGTTTACTTTTTATCCAGTAATTGTTTAAAATCATTACTCATTTTTTTATTTTTTCACCTTGCACAATGCGTTATTTTTGTTATATACCGTATACAGTGTGTGGCATGTATGCCGCGCTTGGCTGGAGTGTTCCAAAGGTCGATATGTTTAAGTTATTAATTTTATTGAACTAAAAAATTTGGAAACTTGGTACGGGCTTTGCTTTAAAGTATTACACGGACAAAGGTTTTAAATACCTAGGAAGAATATAAAAAGGTTAGGTTTATGAAATATATGCAAACATACAAACAAACATCTCTCTTGCTTTTACTGACAGCTCTCAGTGTAGGCTTGACAGCCTGTTTTCCTGATAGCCGTCCTCAACAAGGGCTTATCGGCAACGGCACCTACAACGGCGGCCGTAACGTTGAAATTAGTGGAAACGGCGTAGATGGTAATGGTCGAGTTACAGGTCTTGGCGACCCTAATACAACAGGAAACACAACCATAACACCTGAAGATAAAGATAAAGATAAAGATAAAAACAATGGTTTACGTTTTACCAAAAGAACAGAAGAATTATGGGAGATTGCCTGTAGCCAAGCAACTTTAGGTGATCTTGGCATGACAATTCCTGACCCAAATCACGTAGCAAGACAAATTCCTGACCCAGCTGACCCTTCAAAACAAATTTCTGACCCAAATCACAAACCAAAACAAATTCCTGATCCAAGAGCCATTGACCCTAGAGGAGAACCTGATACGGATAATGACGGTATTTCTGACAACTGTGAACTGTATCTATCGAACCATAAAGCTTTTGAAAGCATGAACCCTCAGTTATACAACGGCTATGGTGTTGGTGTGGTAAGACTAAGCGCCTCCGTTTTAAGTGCAACGGCTATCAGTGCTGCAACCATCAATGGTAGTGAAGCACCAAAATACAAAGAAGCTTGGAAACAGTTGGCCACAGATTGGGCTGATCAAGCCAAAGGTACTGGTTTTATCAATAATATTACCAGCCGCTCAGAAAATGTCCGTTTATGGCTCGGTAGAGCCATGTGCGCCTTGAATGTTTCTGGCAAAGTTAATGCAAATGATCGCAAAAACACTTCTGACTCCGGTGGTGTTGTAGGCATGATTTACCGTGAACACATGAAAGATGAATCCTTGCATCAGCAGATGGAACCCTCTAAAACCTTTAGCAGTAAAATTTTAGGTGTTCCTGGTCACCCAGACGAAGAACCTTTTGCAATTATTTCAGGTGGCATTACCCAAGCTTTGATTCACAATGCTTTTTCTGATGGCAGTGACAAGTTTTTAAATGGACCGGCTGATGATTATACGCGTGAAGACGTAGACATGATGTATGTTGCTGAAGCTTTGATTAATCCTAAAAAACCCCTAAAAGCTCAACTTGTACACTTGAATAACCTTAACCAACCCACCACCGGTGAAGTAAAATCTGCGTTTTTGATGACCTATGATGGTGATACAGAAATTTCTTCTGTGAATGTCAAAGGCAGTTTTGATTTTTTAAATAACAAAATTCGCTTAAAAAATCTTGGTGTAACGGCGGATATTCACAAAATTCAACAAGAATGTGTATTTAATAAAAAAACCGGTAATACCCAAACCGTTATTCCAGCCAGTAGCAAACCGGTTCACTTTATGTTGGCTTCTTTCTTCTTGGGTAAACACAGTAAAGACACGTTTTTTAGAGATAATTTGATGGTGCAATACATGAAGCCAGAACACTACAGCACCAGTAAAGAAGGCCCATCCGATGAAGAAAGCTATCATGGTCGTATGCAAGAGTATGAAAAATATACAGACCAAGAAACCGCTGCGGCTAAATCCATGAAAAACCTGGCTGAATCAACCTTTGAATTTATGCCACAAAACATTGCCACTTTAACCGATACACAACCAAACTGGGGAGATCGCGACCCAGCTAAACACAGTAATAGAGTGTTGATGCCTTTCTACCCAAAGAAATCTGAACTGCGTAATATTGCTAAACATAGTGAATATTCAGGCAATGAGTATTGGCAAAAATATAAAACTAGTGGTAAAAAATGGCCGGATTTGTTGACTGACCCTGTATCCATCAGTCCAAGTGATACACTAACTTTTCCTCCTATTGCAGCTTTGGATAACCTCTTAAACCCTGATGGCATTGACTCTTATGAAGGATTGGTAGAAAACTCTGTGGAAATCGGTGATGGTGGTCATGATAATTCAATGGCAGGAGAACCAATGCGTGAAGCCGATTATGTGGACCCGGAAGAAACTGACTGGTTAGAAGAGGAAAGACGAGGTTTGGGGGACGTTTAAACCCAAAAACATAAACCTAATGCTTAATTTTGAAAAAGGACATGTAACTAAAGTGCGTGTCCTTTTTTATTTTGGTTCTCCTAGGGTATGGCGTGCCTAGAGGAAAAGCTACTACTGAATCAATTTCCAATCTTTGCCTTCCAAAGTAAACTTGAGGACCTGTGTGTCTGATTTTAAGCCATGATTCCAGGTGGCTTCTAAACTTGCCTGCGTACCTTGATAATAAACCTCCCCCAAAGTGAACAAAGTGTTTTTGCTCACTTCCTGCATTTCTTTGCGTTTGTTTTTGGGGATTTTTTTAAGTTGCCGGCGCACCTGACTCTGTCTAAATTTGGCATAACACTTGACCATGGCTTTGATATCACCCTTGACGGAGGCCCGGCGCCAGGTTTCAAAAGTGTGCTTGGGGGTTACATAGGGACCTTGCTGCATGTCTTGATCACTTGGACCATTGAACAGTTGTTCAAACAACTCCTTATCCTGTGGGCTGGGTGGACTTAACAAGCCTTCTGTTTGTTGTTCAACAGCTGGTTTATCTACGGCTTTTTTTGTTTTTGATGGTTGATCAGTATGATCATTAAACAGAATTTGACTGATGTGCTGCTTTAATACTTGGCTTTTTTCACCTTTGTCGTTTTCTATGCTGACGGTTTGTGCATCCATGGCAACAATTTTACCCACAATGGGCGCTTTGCCATTTTTTAAAATGAGGGTGGCCGTATTTGCATGCGCTAAGTGATGATTATTAAAAAAAATTATACTTGAAAAAATAAAAATGCCTACAGTTTTAAAGAACTTTACGTTATGAAACAGCGTGATGAAAAAATTGTATGTATGTTTAAGTCTTACCATAACGCTTAGTTTACTCCAGACCGCGTGTATCAAAAAGAATAAAGCACCGGTCAGTCAAAAAAAAGTGCTCAATCATGCTTTAGAGTCAGAAATCAAAGGCTTTGATCCTTTGTTTTGTGATGACAAATACACCCATGAAGTCCAATCGCAAATCTTTGAAAAATTGTTTGAATACCATTACCTTAAACGCCCCTACCAGCTTCAACCTATGCTGGCCAAAAAAATGCCTGAAATCTCTGACGATGGTTTAACCTACACCATCAAGTTGCGCAAGGATGTTTACTTCCAAAAAGACCCTGCTTTTGGCCAAGGTGAAGCGCAGAGCCAACGCAAATTCAATGCCCATGATGTGGTTTACACCTATACACGTTTTGCTGACCCGCATTTAAAACACACCAGCTGGTGGATTTTGCAAGATCAAATTGAAGGTTTGGATGAAGCCCATGAAAAAATGAAAACCATGACGCCTCCCATTGACTATAAAAAAATAAAGGTTGCTGGTTTAACAGCTTTGGATGACCGAACCGTGCAAATCAAACTCAAACGCAAAAACAAACAATTTTTGTACCTCTTGGCCATGCCCAACACCGGAATTGTGGCGCATGAAGTGGTCAATCAATACAAAGAAGACTTTATCAATCATCCGGTGGGGACCGGCCCCTTTGTTTTAAAAAACTGGGTTCGCAATCAAAAGTTTGAGTTTGTTAAAAATCCTACGTATCGCAACGTATTTTATCCCAAATATGGTGAACCTACAGATGAAGCACAAGGTTTGCTCAAAACCGCCAATCAAAAACTGCCCTTGGTAGATGAACTGGTGTTTTGGGTTTATACTGAGCGTCAGCCGATGTGGCTGAATTTTAGAAAAGGTAAGTTGGATTTTTCTGTGATTTCAAAAGACGCTTATCAAAGTGTGGTCAATAAAGATGGTTCATTAAAACAAGAGTATGTCGATAAAAACATGGTTTTAAAAACCGGTGACAACTTAGATATAGTCATGAAAGTCTTTAACATGGCTGATCCAGTCATTGGTAAAAATAAACCGTTGCGCAAAGCCATCAGTGCCTCAATGAACCGTGAAGAAAAAATTGATCTGTTTTACAATGGCAGAGCCTATGTTTCTCATGGCCCCATTCCCAATGGTCTTGAAGGCTATGACCCTGATTTGAAAGACCCCAACGGCTACAATGTAGAAAATGCAAAAAAATGGTTCAAAGAAGCGCAGGCATTGCATAAAAAAAATCATGGTACCGAGAACATCCCCCCTTTATTGCAAGACATCACAGCTCGCTCTTTTAGCCGACAAATGGCAGAAGCTATGGACTATGAACTCAAAGAAATTGGCTACAGCAGCACCACGCGTGTGGGCACTTGGCCACAGTTTTCTGAGCGCATGAAAAAAAGCCAGGGTCAGTTTTATCCTTATGCCTGGAATGCCGACTATCCTGATCCAGAAAACTTCCTACAATTATTATACGGAGGCAACAAAGCGCCCGGTCCTAATTCTGCCAACTTTGAAAATGCCGAGTATGACAAGCTGTATCTGGAAATGAAAAACATGCCTGATGGGCAAGAACGCAATGCCATCATTGGCAAAATGGTGAAAATTATTCATGAAGAATGCCCTTGGGTTTTCTTTATTCACCGCAAAAGAGGTATGCTGGCGCAAGGCTGGCTAAAAAACTACAAAGCCCATGCCATGAATACGGCACCCATGAAATACTTGGACATTGATTTAGAGGCCAAAAACAAAACCTTGTCTACTTTATAAACTACCGTATAAGGCGCAAAAATCTAAATTTTGCGCCTTGTATTTTTTGGGAAACACTGCATGTGGAATTATTTTTTTAGACGTTTGTTACAAACCATCCCCATTGTTTTTGGGGTGGCCCTTATTACCTTTACCTTGTTTCATTTTGTTGGCGGAGACCCTATTATTCAACTTCTTGGACCGCATGCAACTGCCAGTGAAATAGCCCGTTTGCGTGAACAGTATGGACTCAATGATCCGATTTACATTCAGTTTTTTAGATACCTCAAAGAAATCATTACCTTTGATTTTGGTCGTTCTTTTCAAAGCCATCAAATGATTTCCACCATGATCAAGCAAGGGGCTTTGGTGTCTTTAAGTTTAACTTTGCCCGCTTTTTTCATGAGTTTGATCGTGGCCATTGTTTTTTCTATGCTCAGCGCATTTTATCGTGATACTTGGCTGGATAGGGCTTTGGTTATTTTTAGCATTGCTGGCATGAGCATCAGTATCTTGGCCTTTATTTTATTTGGCCAATACATCCTCGCCTTTCAAATGAACTGGTTTCCCGTCTCGGGTTATGAGCCTGGAGAAATTAAATATTTGCTTTTACCTTGGTTGATTTGGATTATTGTAAGTAGCGGCGCTGATGTGCGGTTTTTTAGAACCGTGTTTTTAGAAGAGCTGTCCAAAGATTATATCCGTACTGCTTACTACAAAGGCGCCTCTACAAGCAGAGTGTTGATTAAGCATGCTTTGCCCAATGCTTTATTGCCCATCATCACCCGTGTGGTGATCAATATTCCATTTTTATTTTTAGGTTCACTGTTGTTGGAAAACTTTTTCAGTATCCCAGGTCTGGGCAGTATGACCGTGGATGCCTTTAACAATGCCGATTGGCCTGTGATTAAAGCCATGACCGTTTTGGGTTCACTGCTTTATATTGCCGGTAATATTTTATCTGACTTACTCTACGCCAAAGTAGATCCACGCGTGAGGTTGAATTGATGTTTGCCCAACATGTACAAACTTTTTTAAGTAGTCTTAAGCGTAAGCCTTGGGCTTTGGCAGCGTTCATCACCATTATTATTTATATTATGATTGCTGTTTTGGTTTTGGCTGGACTGATGCCTGCAGATCCTTTTGCAAGAGACGGCCAAGCCTTTATGCCTCCGGGTAAGGACTTTATTTTTGGTACCGATTATCTAGGCCGCAGTATAGCTGCTAAAGTACTGCATGGAACTTACATTGCTCTGTCTGTTGGCTTTATTGCTTCTTCTATTGCCATTCCTTTTGGGGCTGCGCTAGGCTTAGCAGCCGGCTACTTTGGTAAACGTGTGGATGATGTTGTGGTGTGGTTGTATTCCACGGTCAATTCTATTCCCTCTATTTTGTTGCTCTTGGCCATCAGCTTTGTCATGGGCAGGGGACTCAGCTCAATTTATTTGGCAGTAGCTTTGACCTCCTGGACCAGTATATGCCGTTTGGTTAGAGCAGAAACCTTTAAAATCAAACGCATGCCGTATGTAACGGCGGCTACAAGCTTGGGTGTTTCTCAATTTAACGTCATTTTTAAGCATATCTTACCCAATGTGTTTCACTTGGTGGTGATTGATTTTTCACTTCGCTTTATTTATGCCATCAAGTCTGAAGCCATTCTCAGTTATTTGGGCTTGGGTGTGCAAGGTCAACCCAGTTGGGGGATCATGATTGCTGACTCCAAAAACGAACTGCTCAACGGTTACTGGTGGCAATTGGCCGCCGCCACCGCTGCCATGTTTTTCTTGGTTTTGGCCCTGAACATTTTGGCCGATCATCTAAGAGATGTCTTAGATCCCAAAACCGAGTCTGATTAAGTTGCCCTTTAATTGTTTTTTTAACTTTAGTGTTTAGTAGTTTTCCTATTTCGACTTTGCTATAATTGACTTACTGATGAAAATTAAAAAACATAAGTCTCAACCGGGCTTTACCTTACTGGAATTGATGATTTCTATTGCCATCATTGGTTTATTGGCCGCTGTAGCCAGTGTTGCCTATCAAAACTATATTAAAAAATCGATGAAGTCTGAGGGATATACACAAATTCGCAAAATTTATGATGGCGCCCTCGTTTTTGCCCAAAATGAAGATATTGTGGTCAACAGCGTGCAAGACAGTTCACTCACCCATGTCAGTTGTAAAAAAAGAGATCCCTTTGGTTGGTTCTATACCATCAACACTGATAGTGATAGACATGCCATTGCTGGAAGACGCAAAGGCAGTTCAGCAATCGCTGCTAATATTGATAGCGACCCACAAGAAAGACTTGGAAGTCTTAACCCAGATGGAACCTGCACAACAGCTGTTTATCCGGTCAGCGCTTATTCTATTTTTGGTTTTTCTGTTCAAGGCGCTCGTGATCCTATGACTTGGGCATACCCATTAACGGGGCAGTATTATTTTTCCTATGCAAGCTTACCCAGCCAACCTTTGGCCAATACTCTTATTGCAGAAGGCAAAAACGTAGTTTATGAAAATGACAATAATATCATGCTGGTCAACGGTATTTATGCTGTTGCTGATTTGGATGGTGACTTTAGTCCTGATAATCATGGAAGTCCTAATGGAGAACTTCCGCCTTTTTTTGATGGCGACCCTGAAGGTCCCGCTTATTTTGCCTCTGAGGGAATTTTTTATTCAACTTTGACTTACTTAATGCGTGGCATATACAAAAATTTAGACAATGGTGAAATTGAAGGAACGCCAAATATTTTTGTGATTAATCCCAATGAATAGCATGCACCGATTTAAAAAACCTTATCTACCAATTTATCATGCAAACTGAGCCAGGCAATCATCTGCTGAGCATAGGTTAATTGCGCTTGTTGGTTGTCGTTGTTGTATTGAGAAAAGTCTTTTCTTAACTCAATCAAGTCCGTTAAACTGCGCGAGCCTATTTTGTAACGTTTCTCTTCATCTTTAATAATATCTTGTTGCAAATCTACTTTCTGCTGACTGATGTCTTTGGCTTGTTGTGCTTGCTTAAGCTCAATATACAAGCTGTCTCTATTGTTTTTTAAATCCAGGATGATTTTTCTTTTGTCTTCCATAGATTTTAAAAAATCAATCCTGGCCAAAGCTGCTGCAGCTTTAGCTTGTCTGTCTCCGATGGGAACAGATAAATTTAAACCAAAAACGGTTTCTTGCCGTTCAATGGCTGTGTTAAACCTAACCGAATCATCAATGGTATAGCCTAAAACAAACTGCAAATCTGGAAGGAGCTGATTTTTGAACAAGCGAGCATTTTTTTTAGCTGCCTGCTGTTGCAACAAGGCTATTTGCACTTGCCTTAAATTGTCTAAGTCGTCGCTGTCTTTTGTACTTAAGGCAAGAACTTTTTGCTCAAGCTTTGCAAACAAACGGGCTCTTTCTTGATCATTCATGGCAATATCTTGCGTCCCCAGACGATTGCTTAAGATGGCTCGCATTTGATCTAAGGTATTTTGTTTTGCAATGTAATCTTCGTAGCTTAAGAGGCTGGCCAATTTAGCTCGAGATAAATCTGTTTTGCTTGCAATGCGTAAATCATACTTGGCTTTGACCTGTTGCTCCAGGTTTTGTGTGGCTTGGTAAAGCTCTTGTGATAAAGCAAAACTTTCTTTGGCAAGGTGATAATTAAAAAAGTCATTGAGCACTTGCTCAACGTATTGTTCATAGCTCTCTTGCAATTGCAACAATTGTAATTTCACTTCATCTTGCAAGGATGATTTTTTTAATCTGGCATTGCGACCAAAAATATTTCTTAACAAAGCCTGTTGAACCCTAATACTGGTTACCTTTTCTTCTCTATCCGGTCTTTGTGTTTGCGTGTAAGACACTGATGCCGATGTACCACTTTCTACAAAAGACTTGCTCAGCTCTCCAGTAACACTTAAAGTATCTTGATTGCTTTCTGAGCTAAAACCTTTTTGTGCGGACACATCTAGGTTGATTGCATTGGATAACATTTCCTGGTCAAAATAATGGCTTACCTTACTTTTTTCATGTTCTATCAGTTTATAATTGGGGTCATGTTGTTTTGCTTGCTCTAAAAGCTGTTCAAAACCTTGTGCTTTTAACTTTGGCCATAAAAAAACAGTCAACAGTATGCACAATGACTTTAAAAGTCTCTTGTCTATATCCTTGGTATAAAAGCTCATGCTTTACTTTCTCCTGTAACGATATAACGAAAATCTTGATAGTAGGAATACAAGCAGGGCACTAAAAATAAAGTAATCAACATACCAAACAACAAACCCCAGCCCATGGCCAACATCATCTCTGCCAACATGGAGTCATAGCCTCCCAAGCCATAGGCGGTAGGAAAAAGGCCAGCAACTGTTGTAATGGTGGTCATGACAATCGCTCTTAAGCGTGAGGATGAAATGATGGCGATGTTAAGCAGTTTTTTTTGCTTGGCTATCTTTGCTTGCTTGAGTTTATCAATCAAAACAATGGCATCATTGATCACCACGCCCATCATCCCCAAGGTTCCAACAATGGCAAAAAAACCATACTGGGCATAACCATGTAAATAAAAGGCCAGGGTTGTGCCCACGATACCAAAAGGAATAATCATGGCAATCACTATTGGTGTTAAAAACGAATCAAACAGCCAAATCAACAATAAGTAAATCAAGGTGAGTGCCATCAAAACTGAAATTAAAAAATCAGCTTGTGACTCTCTGGATTCTTCTACTTCTCCCCTAAAAACAATGTTTGTTGAGGGATTGTTGTTAAGAACTTTAGGGATTAACTTTGTTTCAATCTGCCTTGCTATTTCTAAAGGCGTTACCGTGCTTTGTGCTTTGATGTCTGCATAAATCTTGCTTGCTCTTTTGTAATTTACCCTTTCAATGGAAGAGGGTTTTTTTTCTGCTTTAAAATCTAAAATACTGGCTATGGGCACCAGATAGTTTTCCCGGTTGGCCACGGTTAAGCGTGAAATTTTTTTAATATCATCTTTACTTTTGTCTTGTCCTGTTAAGCGGACATCCACCTCTTCATCACCATTGTTTAAGGTGTATAAAATATCACCTTCAACATAGGTTCTTAACGTACTGGCTATGTCTTGATAGGCAATCCCCAAGCGATCAATGCGTTTTTTATTTAAGAGCAGTTGATATCGATCTTTTTGCAATGGTTCTTCTATCTCTACGTTTTCAATGGCAGGCAATTCTTGCATGGCTTTTTTCAGTTCTTGCGCTACCTTTTCTCGCAGTTCATCATTGTTTTCCTGAATTTCAAGTGCAATGGGGCTGCCACTGTCAAAACCAAACCTGGATTTCATAAATCTAATTTCTTTAAAGCCCTTAAGTTTATCCGTTTGCTGTTGCCATTGATCAATCATGGCATTGAGCGACACATTTCTTTCTGAAGGGGGCACAATTTCTACAATGACGGTTGCTTCATTTTCTCTGACCTCGCCACCTCGCCAACTTTGGCCAATGTATGTTCTGACCGAAGTCACACCGTTGTCAGGTTCATCCAAAAAAATCTTTTCAACTTGCGTCACATGCTTGGCCATTTGCATGCGCTTGAGCGGTTCACTGGCTACAACCTTAACCCTAAAATCCTTGGACTCTTCTCTTGGAAACATCACATAACGTAAATGCTGCTTAAAAATATAGCCGGATAAAAACAACAATCCCAAAAAGACAAGCAAAAGCAAAAACCGAAACTTCAAGGCTGTGTACAAAATTTTTGTGTAACTGGATTCTATGCGTTTTAAAAAAATTTGCCGCCAATGTTTGGCCTTAGCCGGTTTTAATTTTTTTAATACACTCCCAAGTTTACTCTTGTGAGCAATATGGCCGGGCAAAATAAAAAATGATTCAATCAAACTGGCAGTCAGCATTAAAATAATGATGGTGGGAATGTATTTAACAAACATACCAAAACGACCTTGAAAAAAATACAGAGGCAAAAAGGCTGCGCAGGTGGTTAAGACACTGGCAAGCACCGGTGAAGCCACTTGCAAGGTGCTGCTTACAACCGTGCCGTCTTTATAGTTTTTTCCTTTATGCCGAACAATATTTTCAGCGACAATAATGGCATCATCCACCACAATTCCCAGCACAATAATAATGGACGCCAGCGTCATGTTGTTGATGGTAAAGCCAAGAACCAAAGCTGCAATCAGGGTGAAACCTAAAGAAAAGGGAATGCCCATGGCTACCCAAATCCCAGACCTTAAATCCAAAAAGATAAATAAGAAAAAAACAATCAAGATAAAACCAATAAGACCGTTGGTGCTGATCAGGTCAATCCTATTTTTTACGTCATAGGATTCATCATCAATAAATACAAAGTCTACCGGTAAGTTAGGGTTGTTCTTAATGTATTGTTTAACAAAAGTATCGATGGCTTTTTGTGCTGATAAAATATCTGATGTTGTCGTCTTTTGGACATTGAGAATAATGCCTTCCTTGCCTTGCACTTTATGCACACTGTTGCTTTTTTCAAACTGTTCTTCTACGTGGGCAATGTCTTTTAATTTTAAGCGCTGGCCTTCAAAACCAACATTGATAACCGCATTGGACAGCGAATCAATGTCCATCAACTGTGCATCTAAATTGATTTCTGTTTCTTTTTTATCCATTAAGCTGCCAATGGGATAACGCACATGTTGATTAAGAATTTGTTGTCTGACTTGCTCTAAAGAAATTTCATAGCGTTGCAGTTTTTTGGGATCAATTTTAATCTGTATCTCCGGGCGTAAATAACCCGAGCTGTCAACACCGCTGACCTGAGCAAGAGATAATAGGCGGTTTTTAAAACTGAGTACATAGGCTTGAAGTTTTTGCCTGTCTTTGACACTTAGAATTTCAACATCTTTTAAGTAAATCCCAATATCAATGATGGCTTTTTCTGAGCTTTTAAACTGCCTATAGACTGGATCTCGTGCTTCTCTGGGAAACTCTACCGTTTCCACTGCATCTTTTACTTCCTGAACTTTTTCTCTTAGGTCTGGAATATTAGCATCAAAGTATACTCTGATACTGCTTACAGCATAGGATGAACTGGCATTGACTTCTTCTAAAGCAGAAACCCCTTTGAGTTTTTCTTCAATGGGCTTGGTGATAAATAGCTCTATATCATCTGCCGAAGCTCCAGGATAGGTCACTGTGATACGCAGTGAGTTGAAGGCAAACTCTGGCATTTCTTCTTTACCAATTTTTTGCCATGCCAAGACACTGCCAAACAAGACAGCCAACATCATGGCATTGACCAAAGCCGGCCGTTTTAAAAAATAGTGGATAAGATTGTGCATGCAGCCTATGTCATACCCAAGGCTTTACAAAAAATAAACAAATATAAGCTTAAGTCAAAGTTACTTATTTTAGTAGTGTATCCATAAAAAATTTTTGATAAAAAAGCTTGCTTTTTTAATTAAAGCTCTTATTGTGAATTTTATGGAAACTTCACAAAGCATATTTTCTTGCCTAAACAGTTTCCGTAACGCTCGTTTTATCCGTCTGGCTTAAACGCCAGATATTATTTTACCCCACACATTCACATTATTTTTTTAATTCAATTAATTTATTTTTATGGAGTTTATTATGAAAAAACTTATAAGTTTATCATTATTATTAGGATGCTTTTGCACACAAGCTAAAGCACAAAAGTATTTTTTTTCTGATCCTAACTGGTTGGCTGTTAAAGAGAATGGGCATGGCTACAATGTTCTGCTGCTTTTACACAATGGCACTCAGTGTATGTTTTACTTTGAATCTTTAAAACAAGAAGAGGGAAGTCAACATAACACTAACAATACATTGTGTCAGACTTACAAAGTCTATGGTCAGACTCAAGGTGAGAGCAAAAAGTATACAAAACAACTTTTCAATAGAGGCGGTGAAGTTATTGTTACTCAAGATTATAGCATTACCGCTTTGCAAAATACTGTGGTCAATGCAGTAGACCAGGAAAGTTCAGAGCCCGTGTCATGGGAACATTGGATTAAAATTCCAAAAAAACAATCGACCCTTGCAAAGCCGCCTGTCAAAAAAAACAATGATTACTTTTACCCTAGAGGTAACATGTAACCTAAGCATCCTTCTTGGGCTCTTAAACGAGCCCAAGTTTTTTTAAGCTTTTTTTACCATCAAAAAAATGTTGCAATGCGTTTTTTTATCTGCTACGTGATCGTTATGAGGTGTGCACTTTATAGTTTATTGTTATTTGTGGGACTATCTTTTTCACAAAGTCAACCGCAGATTTTTGATAAAACCGATCAATACTCAGATTACTATCAAAGTAATACTGAGACCTTTGCAGTGTTGGACAAAGACCTGAATGCCTATTATCCTACAAGTGTTGATAGCACTTTAAACACCAATGAAAATGTTTTTTCAATTACTTTCAATGTTACTCTTGAAAATGTTGTTGCACAAATGTGTGAAAGTTCTTCCGCAAGACTATCCAGTGTCAATTTTATCACTTGTCAATTGAACCAGTATAACGACATCGTGATTTTTGAACGCCATTTTTATACTTGTTATACCCTTGAAAAAAAAACTTATTCAGAGCTGCCCAATGGCTTGTTTTTGCAAAATGCTGAGTTGCCCCTTGCCTCTACAACTATAGATTATATTCCTGGTGAAATCAGTGAACCCGTTGCAATAATTAGACAAAATAGCAAGACAAGGTTTCATTATCCGGATAACTATACTTCCTTTCTTTGGAGGACAAGCAATAAACACAAATACGGTGTTGCTTTTATGGATGCTTTGCTTGAGTATGCTCCGCAGGTTTGCCCTTCAATAAACAGACCATAAAGTAAGTGCTCTAGGCTCATACAAACCATGGTTACTTTAATAATCTGAATTAAGTTTTTTAGCGTCAAAAGCATTTTGATGTAATTTTCTGATACGCTTGAATGTATCGCCATGATATAAATTAATGTAATGATAAAAACATCTAATATACCCATACCCTAACCAAACCTAACTTGATGAATATGCATGGGCTACATGATATTTATTTTATTCAAACTATACAATATTTCTATCTTTAACTACTTTTCCAAAAGCTGTTTTTGCAACAGAACGTAGTCGGTTTTGCCGGTGGCCAGTAAAGGGAGTTTATCCAGGTGCATGATTTTTTTGGGAATGGATAAATCTGCTAAACCTTGTTGTTTGGCATAATTGCGCAAGTCTTCTTTGTTGGCTTTTTTATGATTGGTCACCAACAATAGAGCTTCTCCTTTCTTGATATCCGGTATGGATAACACGGCATGCTGATGTTTGGGCCAAAGTTGATTGACAAAGGTTTCTACCGCCGTTAGCGACACCATTTCTCCAGCAATTTTAGCAAAACGTTTGGCCCTGCCTTCTATGCTGACATAGCCTTCTTCATCAAAACTGACAATATCCCCGGTATCGTACTCACCATCTTTGGGTGCTTGAATAACACCTGGTTTATTGGCCAGCAAATAACCTTTCATGATGTTGGGACCTTTAACCAAAAGTTTTCCGCCGTCTTCTATACCAGGTACATCTTCCAAACGATAATCAATGCCCGGCAATATTCTTCCCACCGTTCCAGATTTATTGTGCATGGGCGTATTGGCAGACAACACCGGCGAGGTTTCTGTGGCACCATAGCCTTCTAAAATTCGTACTCCATATTTTTCTGACCACAGCTTGCGGGTTTCTTTTTTAAGTTTTTCTGCTCCAGCAAACACATACCTTACGGCATAAAAATCATAGGGATTGGCAAAACGCGCATAGCCAGATAAAAATGTATCGGTACCAAACATCAAGGTTGCATTGGTGTCATAGACCAACTCGGGTATAATTCTGTAATGTAAAGGCGAAGGATAGAAAAAAATTCTTACGCCACTGAGCATGGTCATCAAGGTACCTCCAGTCAAACCAAAAGAGTGAAACATGGGCAGGGCATTGAACACCAAATCATCCGGACCAAAATCTACCCGTGAAGACATTTGAAAACGATTGGCCTGAATGTTCTTATGCGACAAAACAACGCCTTTGGGCGTTCCTTCTGAACCAGAGGTGAATAAAACCACGGCAGCATCATCCGCATGGTGAACATTGTTCCAATGGTAAAAAGATGCTGCAAAAAAGCTTTTTAACAAGCCTTTTAATTTTTTAATCATGCCAATGCTTTGAGCTACATCTTCCAAGTAAAGCATCTTGATACCGTGCTCTTCTATGGCTTCTATTAATGAGCTAAGTTTGGCTTGCTCTATGAACTTGCGAGAGCTGATGACGGTTTTTATTTGCGCGGTATCACAGGTGGATAGTACGTTATGAACACCGGTAGAAAAATTAATCATGGCTGGAATTTTGTTGTTGACCTGCATGGCAAAAAAGCTCACCGCTGTAGCCACCATGTTGGGCATCATCAAACCCACATAAATATCATTGTGTAAGGGTTGTTCTAGAGCCTCAGCCAAAATAAAACTTCTTGCTAAAAAACTGCCGTTGCTCATGGGTTTTCGATTGATGTCTTCTGCTATAATTTTTTTACGGCCATGCAATTTAACTTGATCAATCAAGGATTCAAACAAAGTTTTTTCATAATCGGATGTTTCAAAGACCATTCTGCTCATGATGTCGTACAATTTGATGGCTGCAAATTGTCGGCGTTTTCTACCTCTGATATTTTCATCAATGTCTAGGGTGCAAGGTTCAAGAATATTCAATGTGATTTTTTGAAACCATCGTCTGCGAACTTTGCCTTTAAGTTTAGAAAATAGGGTGTACTGCGCACCGTTGATTCTGATCGGTAAAATCATGGCCCCAGATTTATCGGCAATCATGCCGGGTCCATTGTAAATTTTCATCAAAGAGCCGGTGACTGTGATTCTTCCTTCTGGAAAAATAACACACTTTTCATCTTTCTTAAGTTCCTTAATCATACTGCGTGTGGCCATGGCACTGCTGGGATCAATGGGAAAAACTTTAACCAGGTTGATTAAGGGTTTAAAATACCAAACATTGGCCACCTGACTGTTGATGGCAAACATGGGTTTTTCTGGTAAATACAAAGCGATCAACATGGCATCGAGGAAAGATAGATGGTTGGCCACAATCAATACTCGCGAACCTGCCCTATGAAAATTTTCTATCCCCGTGACTTCCACCCGATAAATCAATTTAAACAGGGTTTTTAAAAATAATTTCAACATAAAGTCTCCTTTGTTGTCCAAAAGCTACGGCCTACCTTTTGTGTGGCTTATTTTTTGCTATCACCTTCTTGTTTCAGTCTTTTTTTAACGATGTCTCTAATCAAAAAGTACACTGGAATGTTGGTCACAGCCAAAATTAAAAACAGCTGAAGTAAACTAACCTTCAACGCAAACAAAATCAGCATCAACACGCTGGCCATGACCATAAACAAAGCGTTGACCACATTATTAGCGGCAATGACTCTGGCCATGAACGTTTCTTCTGTTCTGTCCTGCATAATCGCATACAAGGGAACAATGTACAGGCCAGCGCATATCGCCAAACTCAACAAACTCAATACAATACCCCAGCTGCTTAAACCGACAGCAAAAAACTCTGACAAACTCAACAGTTTATCTTGATACTCAAGCACCCGCTCCAAGTAATGCATGCGCTCTACAGCAAAAAACAAAGAGCTGATGACAAAAGCCACAATAGACAAACTCAAGCCCACAGAACCATAAGGAACCAGCTTACCATCGACTTCTCCTTTGAGCAGTTTGTTGCACCAGGCTGACCCTAAGCCAATGCCAATTGAAAACAAAGTTAAAAACAAGGTGACCGTATGCTCATTGCCACCAATCACATCTTTGGCATAGGTGGGCAATTGCGTTAACACCACAGAGCCAATAAACCAAAACCAAGACACACCTAAAACAGACAGCCACACCGTGCGCTCATGCTTGGCGTACTGCATGATGGACCAGGTGGCTTTGATGATGTTGATGTTAATGTTTAGTTTTTCATCGCCCACTGGAGCTTTTGGAATGCTCCTACTTGACCACCAGCCTGTTACTGCAAACACAATGACAAAAATAGAAATCCAGATCAAACCATTGTCAGTCCTTACCACCAAACCGCCAAACAGGGTGCCCAACAAAATGGCTAAAAAGGTACCCATTTCTATCAAGCCATTGCCAGCCAACAACTCATCTTTATGCAAATGTTCTGGCAATAAGCTGTATTTGATGGGGCCAAAAAAAGTGGACTGCATTCCCATAAAAAATAAAACAATCAGCAAGCCCTCAACACTTTGCACATAAAAACAAAGCGCACAGGCGCACATCAAAGCGATTTCAATCATCTTTATAATTTGGGTTAACTTGCTTCTTTCATATTTATCGGCAATCTGTCCGGCCATGGCAGAAAACAAAAAAAATGGGAGAATAAACAAACCCGCCGCCAGGCTCACCAGTGTTGCCGGTTGCATGCTACTTTTGCTGGCCATGTCATAGGTGAACCAAATCAAAAAGGCATTTTTAAAGGCATTGTCATTGAAGGCACCAAAAAACTGGGTGATGAACAAGGGTAAAAATCGCTTGGTATACAAAAGATGATTTAAGTTTTTCATTCTTGGTCCTTGAATTAATCAAAAAGAAAAGGTACTCCGTTTATACTCGTTAATTATATTTCTTTCTACCCATGGCTTGAATAGCTTGGCTACTATTAAAATTGCTAAAATTAAACCCTCTATAAATGTATAAATATAAAGCCCAATGATTGCATCATTCAATGAGTACCAATAGCCTGCAAAGCTCAGCATACATAATACGTAGTGAATGGTGATAATCAGACATGAAAAAGTGACTCTTATAAGCTTCGATGATTCTTTAATGATCCATACATAAGACATCACTCCAAGCGTAACAATTGAAAATAATACATTTACAATAAAAATATTTGCCCACTCTTCTCCAAGAGATATTTTTGCGTATAAGATGACTCCAAGGGTAGGAATAAGCCAAAGGCTGACCCACCGTATAAAAGGCATAATTTTGATCCATGTATTTTTAATCATAATAATTCAGCATCAAATTTTTAATGCTACACTAAAAGGTAGCGGCTGCCTTTTAGCACTTCTCCTCATTTAAATGTTTAAGACCAAGCAAGATTTGATTGATCAATAGATCGGTCATTTGACCAATGGATTCAGCCCCCACGGCTTCGAGTTTGCCAGTAAGTCCCAGTTGACAAATGCCATGTATGATCATTTCTTCTCATTATGAAACATTCTTCGCATTCAAAATTAATTGAACAATGTCAAATTATGGAGCTGAGGATAATTTAAGTCAAGGTATTGTTTTGCTTTTCAAACGTTTAATATCTTTTAAATTCTAGCAAAAAAAAGGCCCACGGTTAAACGTGGGCCTTTTGTGTTTATTTCAAGTCACTTCTAAATAAAAGGTATTCCTGCTTACCTTTTTATTGGAACTCTTTGGTTTTAAATATCAAGAACCGTTGATTTTTTTACTTCCAGTTAAAACAATTCTTTCAATGCTATCAATAATCTTAATTGAAATTTTCTTGCCGTCTTTATGGTAGCCTGCAGGGATTGTCCTGTCTAACTCTCGTCTATCACGAGTTATTTTTGCTGTACCTTTGAAATTATCTAATATTTCAACGTACATCACAAGACCATTTGGCATTTCAATTTCAGTACCATTTTCAATGTATGTTTGTTCAATACTGCTACTGATTTGATTGAAATTTATAGTGCCCGACAAATAGTAGTCGTTGTACAAAAAACCTTGGTCGGTAAAAACAGTTAAATCTACATTGACAGTATCAGACGCCAATTGGAGACTTGTTTCAAGCATAGAGCTGTTTGTTGACTCTTCTGAAAATTTAGTAGTTTTAGAAGCTTCACGCCCGTCAACAGGATACAATACGTCCATTTTAGCCGCAATCTGCGCGTATAGATTTAAAGAACCGAAACAAACTCCCATAACAATTAATAATTTTAATGTTTTCATAAAACCCCTTTCAAGTTTAGAAATTTTTCATACACCACAACCAAACATTATAAAAGTTAATAATAGTTATTATAAAATAAATATTTTTTATGATTTTTTGAGAATTTAAAATAACTTAGTTTTAACGCTGCATTAAAATTACGGTCCTTACGTGCTTTTGAATCTGAATGTGACCGGTTAGACCGTTTGTCATCGATATAAAATAGTAGCCTAAGCTTTTTTAGGCCTAACTAAAGTTTGTATTTTAATTGTCTTATCCTGCGTACGTTGTTTATTAAATAAACAAGGAGGTTTATAATGAAAGCATGCAATGAACTAAAATACCGTTACAACAGACAATTAAAACTAGCCCATAAACTGGAAAACAATTCACAACACTCAGAGGCTAAGGAGACTGATTCTCTTGATATAAAAAAGAGTGCTGCCTTTAAAAAACCCACCCAAATACAGCGCTTTTATTTAACGGTTTTAAAAGAAAAAAATCGTCTGAATTGATGGTGCTTAGCATTGTATAAAGACAGGTTTTTTTATATAAAACTAAAGAACTGAGCGCTTAAGCCCGATTGGACAAGCTTTCATAAAACAATCTATCTTAAGTTCAAATCAAGCCTATATTATTGCAAGCTTTTGCACTTTTAATCCAGACAAGGAGTTATATATGAATGAACATTCACAAAAACCTTACACTGACAATAACGATGAAGAAGATCAACTGCCCAATGAAAAGCCGGGCATTGTTGATGAACAGCAGCGTGAAAATCTAGGAAACAGCAAAACCGATAAAGAAATTGAAAAAAGAAAAGGCTATGCTCCTAGAGACCGTTGTTAAGCTTTAATACCTTGTTCTATACGACCTGATTTTCTGAGCAACATTTAAAGCCAGTGTTCCAATATTTATTCTACATTTAATTTT
The DNA here is from genome assembly GCA_022763185.1 of bacterium. Taxonomy (NCBI): domain Bacteria; species bacterium. Next base: position 196,992 of record JALEGL010000015.1, read on the forward strand.
TTTATTCAGCTTCTATTCATCCTGGGTTGTTAAACCTTTAGGCATGAGACATTTAATCCCTATATATAAAGAAAAGAAAATAAGTTTTACTCAATGGCTCATCGCTTGGGCAGTTTTATTTTTATTGAGTAATTTTTACGCAGAAGATATTTTAAAAAGCAGTTTAGGACTCTCACTCTCCATGTATTGGCTGTATTGCATTGGCACTGTAGGACTGGTCTCATATGAGTTTATCCGCCGCGAGCCTTCTATAAAAATAGCCAATAGTTTTGCTCTTGCAGTCTTGTTGATTCATGCTTATTTTTATATCACCAGCCTTGTGCAGTACAGCTCAGGTCATTATGAGGCCATAAAAGCTTTGTATATGCTAACCATGGTCGAAACTATAATTGTAAGTGTATTTTTAGTCACTAAGCTTATGGTCAAGGGTATCAAATCTAAAAGCCCTGATAAATTTAAGCAACAGCGTTTAATATAAAATTTATTGAATTTGCGCATGGGCATCAGCCAAACATTGATTTTTAAAAACACCTGCTTCAGTGCTGATGCCATAATCTAAAGTAAACTGAGCGAGATTGTTTAAACGTTCAACTGTGTTTGGCTTGTTCTATCATTTAGATAAAGTTTTGATACACGTATATTACTTATTACTTGAGTTGATCTGAAATAACCGCACCAAATAAACTGGGAAAGGCAATGATGATGACTCTTTTAAGTGCTATGATGGGTTGGTCTAGGGGCAGTTTATCAATCAAAAACAAAACAAAAGTCACTGAACTTAAGCAAATCAAATAGGTGGCAAGCACTCGTTTAAAAAATTCAATGATATGGCCTCTCAAACGTAAACGATAAAAATTGTAATAAATAAAGGTGGTAATCACCAGCACCGAGACCAAAAATAAACTCATGACTTTTTCTTGACTTAACTCAATGCTTAAAGTCCATACTTCCTCAGTAAAACATAGAGAAGAGGAAATTAACAAAGAGCCCACAAAGAGCTGTAAAATATCCCGAGGCTTAAGCTCAACCATGAGAGGATTAATCACATGCGATATGGGTTTGCCACTGGCATCAAAAAAAGTCGTCACTTCTTTTAAATAGCCATTGATGCGTTTTACTTCTGTTTTATGTTTAGACATATAAAAAACCTTTTGCTGTTATGCTTGCTCATTACACATTTAAAAGTTTTTTTTGTAATAGAACCCTAAAGCACCTTTGTACATCTTGCTGTTGTATCGCTTAGAAAGCTTAACCCTGTTCCACTGTTGACTGCTTACATTGAATTGTACAATTCTTTCATCTGTTTTTATGCTCATTGTATACTGATAGTTTTCACCATTTTTATTACTCACCAAGGATCTTTCTTTTTTAATAATTTTTCCAATCAAAGGTGTTTGTTGACCCAAAGAAAAAAACCCATTGTACAAGCTTGCATAGCCCAAAGCCAACATGGCCTGAGCTACACTAAATATGAAACCTGTGACCATGCTCAATAAAAAAGCACGGCCCAGGCTGCGTTTGTTTTGTTTAACGTCTTTAAAAAGACCCACAAGTAAAAGAATAAAGTTGATTATGATTAAAAGTCCAGCAAGATTTTTCAATGACCAGTCTAAAGACAAGCCAAGTTCAGTTTCAAACAGTAGTAAACTGGTCAATGCAACCAACACTGTCAGCCCTAAAAATAAAGTTTGATAAACAATCATGGTCTACCTTCATGCATTATTGAGAAGCCTCTTTATCTTCAGTTTCTTTTTTTACGCTACTGAGCGTTTGAACTTTTTTAAGCCTTTCTTGTTTTAAGACTGTGGTTTTGTGTTGATTCATTCATGCTAGGCTAGCACATGCATGAAGCAAATAAAATGTTTATACTTTTTTGTTTGTTCAATTCTAAGCAGCATTTTTAAGTCTATGTTTTTGTCTTTGACAGACTAAACATGACTTAGTATGTCATAGCTTATGAATTTAACGCTTTTTAGAAACTGTTTTTTTGCTTTAAGCACTCTTGCTTTTGTAGGCTTTGCCCAAAATCGTGCCTCTTTTGTTAAAGGGGATGTACCCACTGAACAATTTATCAAACAATTGACAGGCTCTTATGAAGTTATAGACACGGACACCAATAAGCATTGCCCTTTAAGTTTGGGAGATACTTTTGTTATTACCTATACCACGCAATTTCATATGGGTAATCAATCAGTGGGGGTCTTTAAGATTCATACCGATACCACATCCGAAGACCGTTTTTACTTGGGTCAAAAAAACCTGCCTCAAGACAATGCTGATCAACGGGTATGGACCGGTGTTAAAAGTTCCATCGATGAAGATGCTAAACGCATGTCGCGTGTAGTCGCACGCTATTCAGCAAATACGCAGAGCTGGACCAAAACTCACTTAAGCTTTGATTTTTCTTATGCGCCTGGGACATACTTACAGGTTCGTCAAAGCTCAGCCCAATGCAACTCCTTTGAAGATGATCTTCCGGTATGGAACGGTGGGAGCTCGGAAAAACTGCCAGACAGCTGTGAGTTTATTGAAGTAGGGGATATTGATATTCCCCCACCTTTTTATTGTCTAGGCAAAAAACTAGCTTTCAGCAGTGTGCATGCTTCAGAATAAGTGATCTTTCAATAGTAAAAAACCGTATCTAATAGGCACTGGTTTTATTCAAGAGCTCAATGCTGGTTATCTCTGAACGGCCATAAAAGCGCATGGGCGGCCCCCAAAAGCCAGTACCCGGATTGACATAAATTTGCATGTTGCCGTGCTGGTAAAGCCCTTTAAGATAAGGTTGATCTAAAGCCACCAACATTTGAAAAGGCCAAATTTGACCATTGTGCGTATGCCCTGAGAGCTGTAAGTCAATGCCATGTTTCTCCGCATCCACAATCGATTTAGGCTGATGCGCTAAAAGGATGCTAACTTTATCTTTTTGACAATGCTCAACAGCTTTAGCAAGCTGTGGTCCATGACCGGGAATAAACTTACCGCCAGAAACATCATCAATCCCCACCAAGTTAAAACTATGCTTTCCATCAGCAATTTCAACAGCCGTATTGCGCAAGGTGTGAATGTTCAGTGTCTTTAAATAATCAATCCAAGCCTGAGCCCCAGCATAATACTCATGGTTGCCGGTCACAAAATAAACCCCATGTTTGGCAGACAGGTGTTTTAGTTCTTGTGCGAGCGGTGCAAGTTGTTCAACAGGCGCATCCACCAAGTCACCCGTAATTACGATTAGATCAGGCTTTTGTGCATTGCACAGAGAAACAGTTTGCTTGATATAGGCTTCTTGAATGATATCCCCTATGTGCAGATCTGAAATTTGTACAACCTTAAAGCCACACAAAGCTTTGGGCAGTTTGGATAAAATAATGTTTTGCTGTTTAACTTTTGGGCCCCGCTTGGCTTGCCCATAGGCATAGAGACTAATCACACTAGCCAAACTGACCACAATCATCATTTTAAAATAAGCTTGGTCAGAGCCGGTTAAAAAAACTCCTTCTGCTGCCCATACCGGTAAGATAAAAACCAGATCACACAAAATAAAACCCACCAACAAAAAAAACATCAGGCCCATCCAGCAATAAGCCAGGTATGCATGGATACGGTGTAAACTTTTGGGAATACGCCGGTACAAACTGAGCCTGCTCAACATGGTCAAAAACAGGAACAATAAAGCCAGACTTAAAGTCCATTGCCAAACAGTCCCTAATTTAGGGGCAAAAATAATTTTCCAGGCCAAATAAGCATGAATCGCCAACAAGACACTGATAAAAACCCATACAATTGCTGGGAGTCTTAGTTTCATAGCCGTTCATTTTCACATTATGTTGCATTCGTCGATCTTTATGTGCAAATTAATTATTCAACATGATCTGCTTTACAGGCCTCACATGCATAATAAATCATAAAACTTGATTATAATTATTTGACAAATATAAGTTGTTGAATTTAGAATGACACTGGTGGTTGTTGCGGCTTTTACCTTATTGTGCATGGCTCTGTTTTTTTGCCCTTTTTCTAAGTCCACCTCAGACCGTATGTCGCATAAACCCAACAAACCTTTCAAGGAGTGTGCTTATGCCTAAAGATAAAATTCCAACTCAAGACGCCTATCAGGTCATGGAGCACAATCACAAACTTAAAGAATTGGATCAATTAGAAGATGCGTTCTGGGATGACATCGATCAGGCTCTCGCCGATGAACTGTCCCCAACCACATTTGATGAAGAGCTCTTGGTCCCTCCCCACGACACCTACCACCCAACCTTTGCCAACATGGAAGCGCCAGTTTCTCCAGCCATGCTGGCCATGCAAGAGACTTTATTGGCGGCTTTATCCGTGCACCTAAACCCACTAGCCCGTTACATGAAAGCCTTGTCTAAAGGTGAAGAATCGGCTGAAGTGTTTGAAATCATAGAAATGATGATTTCTTCATTGATTCCTAAATTAGAAGAAGCGCAGTTGACCAAACACGCTGAAGAGCTGATTTTTTTTAGATCGCTCATGTTTTTGATTTTAGGTGAGTCTGATCAACACGCCATTGATCAGCTTAAAAATGTTATTTTGGAAGCCTATAAAGATATTCAAACAACTTTTCAACTGGATTACAGAGGCTACAGAAAAGCCATTGAAAACATTGTTGAGTTTTATCGAGCCATGAAACGGACTCCGAGTATTCATGCTGAAGACATCCGAAAATTTTTTGGCATTGGGGTTCCCTCCATCACTTGGGTGCGTAAAACCAAAAGTGATGAACTGATCTCGCTTAGCGGTATCAGCGCTCAAAGCATGATGGAGATGAAAAAATTGGCCCATGTATACCACTGTTTACCTACAGGCGCGCAAAGCATGCGCAACAACTTTGGCAAGCGAGATAAACCAGCTTCTCAAACAAAGCCCTCTACAGGCACAAGCCATAGCTTTGATGAAGATTTAGAAGTTACCAAGCCAGATATCTATATTGATATTGCTGATTTTTAGTAATTTTTTAAGCTTTATTCTGGAATGGGTCCAAATAAACTTTCTGCCACTGCGTACATAAACACAATAACCACCATCATTCCAAAGCCAGCCAACAACGACAAAGGCCAAGACTTAGCAGCTTTGTTTTTAAGCTGGGCTCGGATTTCTTCAATATTCAACTGTTTTTCTTTAAGTTTATAAAACTGTATACAGGCCCTGTTCAACAAAAAACCGTTGCAAAAAAAAGCCAAAGCTATGGTTACACCCGTTGCTTTAATGGAACGTAAAGCAAAATAGGCCTCAATAAAAGGCAAAAGTGAAAAAACGGCCAGTAGTGAAAAATACATGGTCCATTGTCTTCTAAAACCTAACCAGAAGGGTAAGAAAAAGAAGGCTCCCCAGTTGGCGCTGAAAGTCATGATGTTCTCATTGTCTTTGGCCTTATCATAAAAGTCTAGCAACTTGTCTGATCCTTCACCACAGTACAAAGCAAAAGTCTCACGGTCAATCCATAGGCTGGTGTCTTTAGAGTTAAATTTCATAGTTGCTTCCTTTACTGTTTGAGTTCATCCAATAATTTTTGCGGATGTTCCGCTGCGCGGGTGACTTTAACGGCTTTTTCTATTTTTCCCTGTTCATCAATTAAAAATGTGCTGCGAATTACTCCCATGACTTTTTTACCGTACATGTTTTTTTCGCCAAAGGCACCAAAGCTCTTGGCCAACTCATTGTCCTTGTCCACCAACAAATGAAAGCCAATATCGTATTTATCAATAAATTTTTGATGAGACGCTTGTGAATCTTTGCTCACCCCTAAAATGGTGTAACCCAGTTTTTGATACTCCTTGTACAATTGAGTAAAGCCTTGCGCTTCTTTGGTACAGCCAGGCGTGCTGTCTTTGGGATAAAAATACAATAAAACTTTTTTACCTTTATATTGGCTTAAAGCAATCACTTCTCCCTGTTCATTGGGTAATTTAAAATTGGGGGCTTTTTTTCCGACCTCTAGCATGATTTTCACCTCTTCATTGTTCCGTTAAAGTTCTATATTTTCCTCTTTCTTCTAAGGTCAAGCATGGTCCAAGGAAACTTGGTTCAACTATAACAGGCGACCATAATTTTTTTCAATTTTTTTCTCACAGTTTGAGCTTTCTATGCTAAGATGTATTGCTGATTTGGTTGATAAAACATAAGATAAACCCTTTATGTTTGCCTTGCTTTAGCAGTACATGTATAGACCGCAAGTAAATTTGTCCGAGGAGAAGAACAATGGCAAAAAAATTAAGCAAAAAAAAATTAGAAGAGTTTCGTAAAGTACTTTTAGAAAAAAAGAAGACTTTGGTGAATGAAGCGGTTGAGACCATGGGAGATTTAACAGAATCGCAGGAACATTATGCGGATATGACTGACCAAGCCTCAGCTGAAATGGACAGAAATTTTTTGCTGCGTGTGCGTGATCGTGAAAGAAAATTGATCATGAAAATCAACTCGGTTATTGCCAAAATAGATGACGGCAGCTATGGCGTGTGTGACCTTTGCGGTGACCTTATTGCTGAAGCCCGTCTTTTAGCCCGTCCAGAAACCACACAATGCATTGAGTGCAAAACCGATATGGAAGAAATGGAACGCAAAGCCAAAATGGTTGGCTAATCCATTAAGTATTCAAGCCTTTTAGAGAGTCTTTACAACGGCTCTCTAAATTCTTTAAAACCTGTTGTTTCCCTTAATTTAAAGCAGGCTTTTGACCATTGTCATTTTTCATTGTAAAAGCTTTAGCTATGACAAAGATTAAAACGGCAGTTATTCCTGCTGCGGGTCTTGGCACCCGGTTTCTACCCGCCACCAAACAAACCCCCAAAGAACTGTTGCCCATTGTTAATCGACCCGCCATTGAATACGTCGTAGATGAGCTGGTGGCCAGTGGTATAGAAACAATCATCTTTGTTTTACACCCAAGCAAAATGGCGATTTTAGATCATTTTAAAGCCAACGAACGCATTGAACAGGCTTTGCAAAGCCCTGACAAACAACACATCTTGCAGGCTGTCACCGCCTATCAGGGCAAAGTCAATTTTGACCATGTGTTTCAACATGAGGCCAAAGGACTAGGCCATGCTATTTTATGTGCCCAGGAAAAAATAAATGAAGACTATTTTGTCGTGGCCTTACCCGATGATTTGGTTTTGCATTCCACACCATGTCTTAGACAAATGTTAGCTTGCTTTGAAAAGTATGAAGCCTCGGTTTTAGCTTTAGAGCATGTGCCCATGGAGAAAGTTCATCAATACGGCATCATTGCTGGGCCACAGGTGGAAGAAAAGACTTTTAAAGTGGAAGAGATGGTTGAAAAACCCAAAGCCGAGGAGGCTCCCAGCCAAGAGTCTATCATTGGTCGCTACATTTTGGATAAGCGCATTTTTACTTACATCCAAAACCAGCCCAAAGGTGCCTTGGGAGAAATTCAACTGACAGATGCTTTATTAACTCTAGCCAAAGAACAAGGTTTGTATGGCTATAGTTTTACTGGCAAACGCTTGGATACCGGTCAACCGCATGGTTTTATTGAAGCCAACATCATGTATGCTTTAGAAGAAAATTCTGGCTACAGCGCTCAAGTCAAAGATATCATTCAAAATCTTCGGAACGCGCTTTGAATATATCTATACCTTGTTATAGGACGACATATTTTTTAGCACATGACAATTCTGCATCAGTATAAAAAAAACTAAATTCTCTATTCAACGTAAAGCTGTATAAAACAAAGACTTTATTTGCAGTTGACTTTAAGCCAAGAATTGAATAGTTTTTAAGCGAGTTGAATTTACAGTAAGGAGCGGGCATGAAAGCTTTAGGAATCGCCGTGATGTTGGCTTGGAGCATGTGCTTTGCACAGCAGGCGCCGCAAGCACCCTATCAGCTAAAGGTTAACTCCGTCACTTATACATCAGATACTCTAAATCTCAGCGATGACGCCTTAGGCAGCTTGGCGCAGTTTCTCAACCTTTTTCATGGGACCTATTCACCCAGCAACGAGTGCAACGCTGCTTTTCAACAGCTCACTTTCAGCAAAGCCTTGATTGAATGCAATGAAAAAAATGAATCTTTTATCAGCATAGGCATAAGCAAAGGCTCTGAGGCCAGTTCAGAAAATACCATCATCGGAACGGTGACCAAGCATATGACCAAAACCGAATATAAAGATGGAATTCCCACAACAAGTAAGGTTTTATTTTCAACAAAGGGAAGCTATGATCAAAGCGCGTCAACATTGAAGCAGAGCATTGATATGATGGGCCATCTTATTGAAGAAACCTATAAGTTAACCGATCAAGGCCTTTACGTGGTCTATGATTCCAATCAACTGGGCAGCATTGACTGCCGTTATGAACGATTTGTCCAGCCTTAATTTAAAATCATCAAGGTCAATGCGTCGCGCTATATAGCCTTGACTTTTTCATTTTAATCTCTTAGTTATGCTTGCAACACATCAACGATGTAGAAAGGGAAGAAATGAAAAAAATAGTTTTAATATTAATATTGATCAGCTTTAGCGTGTTTGCACAGAATACGTCTACACTTAACTTGGAAAATCCAAAATATACGTCAACTACAATGATGTACAGTTCATCGGCAATCACAAACATTCTTCAAGCTTTGAATAATTTCTACGGTACGTATCAAGCTCAAAGTGACTGCAATGAAATTTTGTTTAGGACCTTCGTGTTCTCTTCACCCTATGTAGGCCAAACCAATATCGGAACCCGCATTGTAGGAATTGATTTAACTAAAAACAACAGTACTAATCTTGATGAGACTATCTTGGGTAGCGTTGAGTACGACGCGACTTTGGTGGAAACATATAATCCTCCTTTAAGAGATGGTAGGACCGGTGCAACCACAACGGGAAAATACAAAGTCACGGGATCATTCAATCAAGCAGATTTAATTTTAACCCGTGTCATCAATGAGTTTGGAGATGAGATCAAAGAAGAGTATCAATACTTTACAGATAGCGATACTTTAAAAGTCACTTACAGTTCCAGAACTGCGCCTACGATCTCATGCGTTTTTGAAAAACAATAAGCAAAATTTTTTGATTGATAAACTTCATTAAGCCCTGCACAGCAGGGCTTTTTTAGTATATAACACCTACTGTGCCACAGCTGGTTGACATAGCGCTGACGCTACCTTTGGATCAGACCTACACTTATACCGTGCCTGAAGGTTTGGAGCCCAAGCTTGGGCAAAGGGTGCTGGTTCCTTTTCACAATAGAACCTTGACCGGCTTTGTCTTTTCCAGTGCGCGAGCTCTGTCTAAAAAAGATCAAGAGAGCAAGCGTCGCTATAAAAGCATTCATTCTTTTCTTGACCCTGAAGCCATGCTCAGCGCCGAACAAATAGAGTTGGTTCACTTTCTGAGTCAGCACTATGGTGCTTCTTTGGGAGACAGTTTAAACTGCGTTTTACCCCCAGGATTGCTCAAACAAAGCAAGCGTAAAATTACGGTTCTTCATACGGACGTCGTGCACCCACAAACAGATGTTCAGAACGTGTGGCAGCATCTTTATGGAAGACAAAACCTAGACTACTCTTACTTTTTGCGTCAACATCCCAAAAGTCAAAAAGCTTTAAATACCTTGGTCAAAGAAGCTTGGATTCGCATTGAGCAAACTTTGCAAAACGATAAAGCCAAAGAGCATTATGAAAGTTTTTATTCTCTATCCAAAACGGTCAAAGCCTTTCCCCGCTTGGGTAAGAATCAAAAAAAACTCTTGGACCTTTTTTTAAATGAAAGCGTGATCATCAGCAAAACAGATCTTGCACAGGTGGATAAAAAACTTATGCAAACGGCAAAAGACCTGGTTCAAAAAGGTATTCTGCATGAAGAAAAAACGCTTAAGAATTTAAAGAGTCACGATATCTTTATGCATGCCCCCAAGCATCAGCTCAATCAAGATCAGCAGCAAGCCGTGGATCAGGTCAACGCAGCGATCAAAAATAATACTCATGAAGAGTTTTTACTTTATGGTCCAACAGGCAGCGGCAAAACCGAAGTGTATTTAAACTGTGCTCAAGCGGCCTTAGCCCAAGGCAAAACAGTATTGGCTTTGGTTCCAGAAATCGCGTTGACACCGCAGTTTATTGGAAGATTCAGAGCCCGCTTTGCTGATCAAGTCGCCGTATTGCACAGCGCTTTAAACGCCAGTGAACGTTTGACCCAGTGGCAAAGAATTGTTCGCAAAGAAGCAACCGTTGTCATTGGGGCACGCAGTGCTGTGTTTTCACCTTTGGACAACATTGGCCTTATTATCTTAGATGAAGAGCATGACAGCTCTTACAAACAGCACGAAGGTTTAAAATACCACTGCAAACATTTGGCGCAAAAGCGTGGCAAAGACCATGATGCCGTTTTGCTGATGGGCTCTGCCACGCCCAGCATGGAAAGTTTTTATGCCAGTACATCGGAACAAGTACAATACATAGAGTTAAAAAACCGTGCCCATCAAAACAGCCAACTGGCTGACACCGAAATCATTAACATCAAACATGAATTTAAAACTTTTGGTGAAAAAGGCTTGATTTCTGAAAAACTTAAAACGGCTCTGCAAGAAACTTTGGAAAAAGGTCAGCAGTCGGTTGTTTTTCTTAACCGGCGTGGCTTTGCTCCCATCATTCTATGCACCAGTTGCGGTGAAAGCCAAAAATGCCAGCATTGCAGTGTGGCCTTAACCTACCATAAAAAAAGCCAAAGCTACGAGTGTCATTACTGTGGCTTTAGCAAACCCAAACAAAGCCGCTGTGGCCAATGCCAACAGGGCAAAGTCATTCACTTGGGCCTAGGAACCGAAGCGGTGGAGCTGGAATTGCAGCGCTACTTTCCAGATGCCAACATAGCGCGCATGGATCGAGATATTTTAAAAAAGAAAAATGCCCATAAAGACTTGTTGCAACAATTGGCCTACGGTCAAATTGATATTTTGGTGGGCACACAAATGGTGACCAAAGGTTTGGATATAGAAAACGTAACGCTGGTTGGGGTTTTGTTGGCCGATCAAAGTTTGCACTTTCCAGATTTTAGAGCGGCAGAAACCACCTTTGCTTTGTTAACCCAGGTCATTGGCCGCAGTGGAAGAGGGCAGTTTAAAGGCAAAGCCTTAATTCAAACCATGCAGCCTGATCATTACGCCATTAAACATGCTGTGCAACAAGATTACCCTGGTTTTTATCAACAAGAAATTCAATTTAGACAAGAGTTGGCTTATCCACCTTTTGAGCACATGGTATTGTTTAACATCAGTAGTAAAGAAGAGCAGCTCTGCCAACACACAGCGCAGTGGTTGGGCAAACAGGCTCAACAGTGGCAAAGCAATTTAAACGTAGATCTTTCTTTTTTGGGACCGGCACCATCCCCTTTAAAAAAAATAAACAAGGTTTACCGCTTTCAATTTTTGCTCAAAGCCAAAAACAAGAACACCCTGCACGACTTTGCTTTAAAACTGCACCATGCCGCTAAGTTGGCTTTGGCTCAAAATAAAAAGGTCAATCTCCATATGGACATTGACCCTTATCATTTTTTATAAATAAGCTGCTTAGCTAATTCTGGCTTTACAATAATATTCAATAAAGACAATGTTGTTTTGATTCAGTCCTTGAACAAAGGATTGTAAAGGTAACTCATAGTTTTTGTATTTAAAAATCAAGCCGTATTGGCTGTTGTACTGAAAAGAAAGCGGTTCAAACACCAAGCGACTAGGAAAATCTCTTTCTGCTGTACCGGACATCATCATCTCCGTTGGTAAAACAAAAACTCTTGCGTAAGCTTTTGGACATGCTTCTGTGTTAGGAATGATCTCTTCTTTTAAAAAGTTATCTAGATCTATATTCAAAGCTTTTTTACTCATATTCTCTAGATATTTAATTTGATAAGCTGCTCGCCTGCGGTAATAAACCACTTCATCAATGTAATAATCATTGTTGCTGACCTTAACAACTTCCTCTGAGTGTTTTTGTTTTCCATCTGCTTTTATTGGAAGAATATGACGTGAATCATGACGCTGCATAAAAATATGACCATCATGAAACAAGGTCCAAAAATTAACATCCACATCGTTGATCTCTATTTTTTCAACAGACCTTGGATTAACCAACTGCGCCCAAGAATTGCTTACAGCGCATAAGATAGCCAAAATACTTAGTTTTAATTTTAAATGCTTCATTTGTATTCTCCCCTAAAAAACTTTATTTTTATTATTTACGCAAAACAGCAATTTTTGTCAAAAACATATTTTGTCTTATTATTTCAGGCCTGACATCTTGATCAATGCTCTAATACGGGGACAGCTACCTTAATTGCGTTGAAAATATAGGCACCTCTCCTTTGAATAAAGGTAGCTGTCCCTTTAATAAAATAGAGTTAATTTTTTGACATGTTTGTACAAAGTCTGTTTTAAAATAGGCCACACAAGCAAACAACCATTCTTTTTAACAAGGAGTTTTTTTATGCACAAACCTTCCACGATTTCACCGTCAACCCCCTTAATTGATGTCCTGTGGCACACAGATGCCTTTACTCAAGGCGAGCGTTTGTTGCGTCAGCTGACTTTGATTGTTGTGGGATCTTTGTTAATGGCTGCCAGTGCTTATGTTGAAATTCCTTTTTATCCCGTGCCCATCACCGGCCAAACCTTTGCTGTGATTTTAATTTCCTTATGCTTTGGCAGCCGTCTGGCATTTTTAAGCACCTTGACTTATTTGGCAGAAGGCGCTTTGGGTTTACCCGTCTTTGCCGGCGGTGCCGGTGGCTTTATCCACTTGTTTTCCCCCTCTGGTGGTTATTTGTTTGGATTTTTAGCGGCTTCTTTGCTCAGTGGCTTATTTGCAGAAAAAGGCTATGACAAGCACCCCATCAAATTGGCCTTGGCCATCACCTTGGGGCATGCAGTCATTTTTGCCTTTGGTTTAATGGGCTTGGGCTTGTATTTTGGTTTTGATCAACCTTTGTTAAGCTGGGGCTTGATTCCTTTTATTCCTGGTCTATGCGTAAAAACTTTGGCCATTTTAGCAGTACTGTCACCCACATGGGCTTTGGTCAAACGTTTTAAATAAACCCTAAAGTACCCAAAGGTACCGGCTACCTTTGGGTACTTTTTTTGTAGCATGAACCTTGTATTTCAAACTGCTGACTTGCTTTTTCAAAAACGTTTGGGCCTCACAGGTGAGGCCATTGTGGCTTCACGCTCAGTATTAAATGAAGCCGAGTTCAACCATGTTGCGTTTTTTATATCTGATGCTCATTTGATCCATGCTGTAGACCCACACGGTGTGGAAAAAATTGCTTTGTCTGCTTTGTTAAGTTCTGGTCAAAACGTTCAAGTGATGCGTATAAAGCATTTAAATTCACGGTCAAAGACCTTGGCTTTAAAAAAAGCTCTCACACAACTTGGAAAACGCTATGATTTTGATTTTTCAGGAAATACAGACAAAGCTTTTTATTGCAGCAGCCTGATCCAATATTTATTTCCACAGTACTTTAAGCAACAGCCGATGACCTTTAAAGATAAAAACACACAAACCTTTCACCCGCATTGGCTTGAGCATTTTGATAAACTTGGAAAAGCTATTCCAGAAGGCGCTTTAGGAACACATCCTATGGGTTTATTTCAATCCAACTGTTTGGCACCTGTTCCTCAAAGCCATGGCATACCTTTACAAAACGTTTAAAATTCTGGCTTTAATTTTTGATAGGTCTGCTCTAGGGTTTCTGGCAATACCCTTGTTTCGCCAATGATGGGCATAAAGTTGCTGTCCCCCACCCAGCGCGGAACCACATGATAATGCAAATGTTGCGGAATGCCGGCGCCACCGGCTTTGCCCATGTTCATGCCCATATTGCAGCCATCCATGCTGCTTTTATTTTTTAAAGCTTTGATACTTTGGGCAATAAAATCCTGCATTTCATAATGACAATCTTGCGATAAAGCTAAATAATCATCGCCATGCTGATAGGGAATAACCATGGTGTGTCCGCAACTGTAAGGGAATTTATTAAGAATAATAAGACTGTGTTCACCCCGATGCAAGACCAAGTTTTGTGCATCGTTTTTTGAATCATCTTCAATGATGCCACAAAAAATACAGCTATGATTTTTTCGTTTGTGTGGATTGTTCTTAATAAAATCCAAACGCCAAGGGGTGAATAAACGTTGCATTGTTTGCCTATATCTTATCTTAAGCGTTTAATAAATAAGCTTTTTGAAGAGAGTAAGACCTTTAATGCTAAAACTGAATGTGCACAGGCTAGTTTTGATCTTCTTTTGACAATTCTTGCCAGCGCTCATACACCGCTTTGGCTATGGTCATCACGTGTTCTCGATACCAGGTTGGGCTGTTGTAGGTTTTGATGGCAAAGTCTTTTCTTGCTTCGCTTTCTCCCCAGGACTTGGATAAATAGCGCCCAGCTAAGGGAATCATATCGTCTAAGTTGTTGGGGTCAAAGGCATCATCTTCTGTAAGGATGCCACGCAAGGTGGAGGGCATGAATTGAACGGGGGTAAAGGCGCCCACCCATGAACCCTCTATGGTTATGAAGGTTGTGGTAGACCAGTCCTTATCTTGCGCAATGTTCATTAAGTCACGCAGCTGAACAATCGACTTTTCTCCTCTACGTTTGGCGCGTGAAATCCATATGCTTTTGCTTACAAACTTAGAGCCTTTAACAAAGGTTTTATCGGTCAGGTTGTTGGCAAAACCATGATTTAAATCAATTGCGGTGTAATACTGCTGCAATACATGATTTCTAAAATCTTGGTCCAGCAGAGCAATCCAGCTGGCTAAGGTGGCTACGGTTGGAAACTTAACCACACCTTCATAACTGCCAAAAAAAGACTCAATGGATACAATTCCGCCAATGAAGGGTGCTTCAACGCCGCAGTTTTTCTCCATGTCTGATAAAGTATAGCAATGCTGTTCTAAAAAAGCTTCGGTGGCTTGAATCGACGTATCCGACTGCAAACGGGCCAAGACATTGTCCAAACCTCTGTTTCTATCTTTAAACTTAGCCCCAATGCTTAAATCAATCCAAATGGCGTAGCTTTGAAACTCTAAGTTTTCAGCATTGATGTCATTCAACCAGCTTAAATCATAAATATCATTGTTGTTTGCATGCTTGTTGCCAGAGCGTTTCTTGCTGAGTTTTTCACGAACTTTTTCTAATGCCTCGGCCCATAAGTCTGGATCTATCTGAATATTTTCCGTCCACTGCATAAAGGCTGGCTTGTCTGAAGACCTATCTTGCGACCAAGCAGCTTGAACATGAAATAAACAAACCCACAAACCTAAAAAGAATCTCATCACCACCGTCATAAAGAATCCTTAGCGCAAGTCGTCAAAATCAACAAAGCAAAAACGTTTATATAGCTATAATTAGTTTTTATAGTATTTTTAAATAAGCTATCTTTAAAACTATAATTAAAAAAGTTAAAAAAAGATTTTTACCCACCCACTCAAACAGCGGGCCGTAAACGGCCCAAACTCGTGGCACGAAATTCTTTTTCTTTTTTATTCCGGGGACAGTCGACTGAATTTAATTTATGCAAATTAGGTTTAGATTAAAGTAGCTGTCTTCGGAATACTATAGGTTAACTATTGATATTTATTCTAAAATTTTTAGAACAAAAAAGCCTATGTTATAATTGAGAGAAGATATGATAAATTCTCCTAAAAAAACAATTGGTTTTACGCTTGTTGAGCTGATGATTTCAGTTGCTATTATTGGTATTTTAGCTGCAGTATCCATCACTGCTTATCAAAAATACATCATAAATTCTAAAGTTTCTGAGGCTTATGGAATGGTGCGAAAAATTTTTGATGGAGCTGCAACATACGCTCAAACATCTGCCATTATGGTTAAAGATTCAGATACAGGTGAACTTAAAGAATGTGTCAAAGCAAACAAATTTGGAAAGATTTCAGGATGGCCCAGTAATGATCCAAACATGCCGGGAAAAGTAAAAGCTTATGTTGATTATAGTGTTTTATTGCCCAGCCAGGGTGTAAGCTCTAGTCCTAGTTTTAGTAATGCTGGATTCAATTGTGGAACTACAAAGGATCCTTTACCTTCAGATTATGGTATAGGTGTTTCTTTATTAAGTAATTATTTTCAAGATTATTACCGCTACAGAACAAATAGTGAGATGTCCTTTGTTTATCATTTAATCCCTAATGATTATCAGCTGTTAGCAGATCTATCCGCTGAAGGAAAAAATGCATCATCATCCATTAGAAGTGTTCATACCACTTCTTCAATTTGGGCAATCTCCGATTTAGATGGAGATTTTAATATGGATAACGATGATTCAGTTGCAATTTCAGATTTTATTGATCCTCTTTCAAGAAGCAATAAACTTACCTATCTGACTCGAGGCATTTATATTGATACTGTTAGCGGCGATATAAAAGGTACCGATGGAATTTACACTGAAAATTTGGGAGAATGAAATAAATATTTCAGTAACACACCAATAACTTTTATAACACCAGGGCAGTGTGAAGAATTGTGGCATGTTCCAATAAAGAACATCTATATTTTACTCATTCTACAAAAATTTTGCAGTTCTTTGCAACCCCAAAAATAACTTCCTTTGTTATAAGTTGTTTTGCGGGTTGGTACTTACAAGTAAATCCTCAAAAGATTTAAAATGCTTTTTTGTAATGTGAACCTCGTCGTTTATCAAAATTCTTTCGTGGTCTATTTCTATAATTTGCGCATCGCCATTTTTATTTTTGTTCTTTAAATCAAAACATATTGGATTATAAAAAGAATGTTTTGAACTACCAATTTGAATCATTCCTTTTTTTTTCAAAGATTCATACAAAATTGTATCCGAAAAAATTTTATTTTCTAAATCATACTCTTGGTTATTTAAACTATTTCCCCAAAAGCATATTTCATTGATTTCAAAACTTAAAAAAGAATACGATGAATACAAGTATGAAAAAAGTGGGGGTAATTTTGAAAAAAGATTACTTTCAAAACTATAATGCCTTGGGTTATCTATTTTTTTAAACTCCCATCTCCTGATTTAAGAAGACCAGGAATTTCTTCAGCATGAAGCGCTTCAAATTGACGATTAGAATGAATAACATTGACCCATGAGTCAACCAAGCTCGTATTAATATTTTTTTTCATATGGTTTAGTTTTAAAAAAACACATTAATAATACTTTAAACAAAAATCATTCTAGTCGATGTTAAAATATCATCAAATCCGCATTGGCATGATGACGCTGACGTAGTTGTCTGTGTCTGGAAGTTTAACCACGCCGGGGCTTTGATTGTGATCCAATTCTAGTTTAACCTTATCGGTTTGGACCACAGATAATGCATCCAATAAATACTTGGCATTAAAACCAATGGTCATTTCATCGCCGTTAAATTCAGCGGCAATGTCTTCTTCTGCTTCACCCAGTTCTGGAGAGTTGGCAGACAAATGCAGTTCATTGGCTTTAAATTGCATCTTAACGCATTTGGATTTGCCTTCAGATAACAAGGAAACGCGTTTCAACGATTCTTTTAAGTCATTCTTTTGTACCATAACAGTCTTACGGTCACCTTGTGGAATGACTTTGTTATATTCCGGAAAATCACCCACCACCAATTTCATAAAAATGGTGTTGCTGTCATTGCTAAACACACATGTGGCTGGAGAAATAGAAACATTGATAGCACTGCCTTCACCTTCAGCTAAAAGCTTTTTTAATTCCATAATGCCTTTGCGTGGCAGAATAATTTTCTTTTCCATTTGCATGGTTTCTTCACTGCTTAAAGGGCTTTTGTACAAAGACAGTCGATGACCATCGGTGGCCACCATGTTTAAATTTTTGTCGCTACCGATTTCCAATAAAATACCGTTAAGATTGGCACGCACTTCATCAGTACTCATGGCGTAAGAGGTATATTCAATGCCTTTGAGCAACGTATCTTTATTGACTTTATAAAAGGTAAAATCTGTTTTGCGCGGCATCTCAGGAAACTCGGCAGCATCGACGCTGGCCACTCTAAAATGAGCTTTGCCGCTTTTAATATTCAACCAACCTTTTTCGTCTTTTTCTAATTCAACAGTATTGTTGGGCAGCTGTTTAATAATATCAATTAGAGTATGAGCTGAGGTGCAGATTTTTCCTGGAACATCATTGTCAACCGAACATGAACTTTCAACAGAAATTTCTAAATCTGTGCCATAAGCGGTTAAGCTGTTGTCTTTGATATCCAACATGATGTTGGATAAAATAGGCATGGTGGTCTTTTTCTCGGTGACACTGACCACAGATTGCAAGACTTTCATTAGATTTTGTTGTTCACAGGTCCATTTCATAAGCGTTATCCTTCAACTTGATTGATATTAATTTGCTCTAATTCATTTTGCTTATATGATTTGTTTGGCTTTTTGTAGTTTTATTTTACTTTCAGCTTAAGAATTTTTTAAGTTTGTTTTCAGAGTTTCAAGTGAATGATTAAATAGTATAGATATAAAATAAAAGATCATCATCATAGTAAGTCTTGTGGATAAGTTCATTCTTCTTGCTAAGTATTTAAAATTAAGTTTATTTTTAACTAATTTTACTGTGAATAAAGATGTGATTATTGTGCCTAATGAAGGGATAAGTAACTTGATGACTATCTTATCCCCTATTTATCCCAAACTTATCCATAGCTTTTAAACATCTTATCCACAGTAAAATGCGATTCATGAACTACTGTATTGATATTGTTGGTTTTTTATTGGAAAAAAGTTTTATTTCTTCTGGGGATAAGTTTAGGCCAGATGTTAAAAATATACTTCTCAAAAAATATTAAATATAAGTTAATAAATTAACTATTATTTTTAAACCATTATATATAAAGGTTTATAAAGTAGGTGATTTGTAAGATACTGAAAAGATGAAAAATAATAAAACGCGTCAAAAAAAAATAACAAAAGCAAAGACTTAATGTAAAAAATAAGAAAACTTAAAAGTCTTGAAAAACCAGGGACTTATCCACAGGTTAAAAAAAAGTAAATTTTTATTGGCCGATAAGCTTGACGGCACAGACCCTTTTCTGGCTTATTGAAAAGTCCCTATGGAGAAAACTTGGCAAAAAACGATTCATCACTTGCAAGAGCGTTTACCTGCGCATGCCTTTAACACGTGGATTAAACCCTTAAGTTATAAAGATACACAGGATAATCAGATTTTTGTTGAAGTTCCCAATACCTATTATCGTGATCGCTTGCAAAGTACCTATTCTAGTATGATTAAAAAAACCTTGCGTGAGTTGAGTCAAGATTTAAACATGGACGTGGCTTTTGTGGTCTCTAGCAACACACCGGTGTTCAGTCATGATCAATTGCAAAAAATATCTCAAGAAAAAACCAGGCAAAAATTGGCGCAAAGCAAGCAACAAGAAGAAAAGATTCAGCAAAACCACACCCTTTACCCCCAATACACTTTTGAACAATTTGTGGTGGGTACCGGTAATCAGTTTGCCCATGCTGCCGCTCAATCGGTGGCCAGTCAACCGGGGCAACAATACAATCCCTTATTTTTATACGGCGGTGTAGGTTTGGGGAAAACCCACCTTTTGTGTGCCATTGGTCATCAAATCAAACAAATCAATCCGGGCGCTAAAATTATTTATGAGACCTGTGAGCAATTTACCAACGGCATGATTAATGCTATTCGCTATCAAAAGACCGAACAGTTTAGAAACCGCTACCGTAAAAACTGCGACTTGCTGCTTTTGGATGATATTCAATTTTTATCCAAAAAAGAACGCACACAAGAAGAATTTTTTCATACCTTCAATGTTTTACACCAACAAAACATTCAAATTGTGGTGACCTCAGATGAACTGCCCAAAAACATTCCGGACATTGATGACCGCTTGCGCTCACGCTTTGAGTGGGGATTGATGTGTGATATTCAAGCGCCAGATTTAGAAACCCGGGTGGCCATTTTAGAGAAAAAAATCAGTGATCTTCATTTGGATGTTGATCAAGAGGTTTTGGTTTACTTGGCAGAAAAATTTCAAAATAACATACGGGCTTTAGAAGGGGCTTTAACTCGTTTAAGCGCGCAAGCTACTTTGTCCAACTTGAATATTGATAAAGCCTTTGCGCAAAGGGTGTTTTCTGATCAGGTCAGTGCCAGTGTGCTTACGCTAGAAACCATTATGGAGAAAGTGGCTAATTTTTTCATGTTGTCTGTGGCGGATTTAAAATCCAGTAGTCGTAAGAAAAACATAGCTTTTCCAAGGCAAATGGCCATGTACTTATGCCGCAAACATACCCGTCACTCGTTTCCTGAGATTGGTCAAAAATTTGGCGGCAAGGATCACACCACCATCATGCATGCGGTTAAAAAAATTGAAGAGCTAAAAGACAAGCAAGACGATACGGCCCACACCTTGGCAGCAATAGAAAAAACCTTGAAATAAAGTCATAATAGCCAAAACTGGCCCAACAACAAAAGCACAAGTATCTGAATTATATGTGTTTTTATGTGGTATGTTTCTTGCTCTAAGTTTAATAGAATGAAGGCAAGTGTGTATAAAAAATTTTGGGGGATTGGATCTGTATGTTCATAAAAAGAGTGTTGGCAATGCTGGCCTTGGCCAGCATTCTTGGTGTTAATCCGGTTTTGTCACAGAAGCTTGACTGTGCTTCGCTCTATCAAAGTCCGCAAGATGTTTGCCGTTGTTTTCTCAATCAGCAAGGTTTTATAGATGACGTGGAGGTAGCGTCGCTTTATCATTACTCTATTCTTAACAACATCAATTTACGGGTGTTGAGTAAAAACGAACAAGAAAGTCGAAAAGCATTGTTGCGTTTGGTATCCTTTCTGCATTATTTTCCTCAATTGAAATCGAGTTACGCACAAAACCGGTCTATACAAACGGTAAGAACCAGCGACGAACGTTCAAAAAGAGTAAACAGTTGCGATATGTTTCATGATCAATTGACGGTTTATGTTGAAGACTTGGTTTTTTTAGATAAAATTGAACAAAAATTTATTGATCAGCAAATTATAGATCCTCGCCCAATTCAAAAACCTGACGCCAATATTCTTTTTGTGGTTGATGGCAGCAACTCGCCGCTAGCAACAAACAGTTTAGATCAAACTCACTTTTTTTGGGCTTTAAAGTCTATACGCGATAATTTAAAATTTCTTCCTAAACAAAGTAAGGTTAACTTTGCCTTGACCCGAATTTCAGTTGAAAGCAAATACATTGAGCTCAACAAAGATAAATACCTTTACCCATCGTATCAAAATATAGCGGTTTTTCGTCAATGGTTGGATGAGAGGTTGAGTGAATACACCACCGATAAACAAGTTTTTTTGGATTTTTTTGAAGAATATGAACCTTGGTTAGAACAAAGGTATGAAGGGGAAAAAAGATCATTTCAATATTGGACAGAGGAATTTGCGAACACGCAAAATCCAAAAACAAAAGCAGCTAAAGAACAAGCTCAAGCTAGCTTGGAGTTCATTAAGAAGGAATACAACGGTGTTCAAGAAGTGAAAGCCAACATGAACTCTTTAAGCATAGAGCAAATTGTAAAAGCCTGTCCCATATCAATTGGGCGAGCTATTCGAAAAAAGATTTTTGCGCAAACCATGGAGTTGGATCACAGTGACCCTGAGGATTTGGTGCATGACGAAGGCATGAGAAACATACTGCGCAGTGAACAGTTTTCTGGTCAAGAAAAAAAACCCGACTGGCTGGTTTTTCTGAGCGATGGAGGCATTACCAATGTATTGCTAGAAAGCAGTCTAAACAACATAGACTTGGAAAAAAAACAGGTCAAGGCCTCTGAAGTAAAAATTCAATTGAAACCTTTAAAATCAGAGCAGTATCAACAAGAGTATTTTGATCAACTTTTTTCCACAACCTGGGTGCAAGTTTTAGCTCCTGTAGAATAAATAGCAAAATGCGTGTTGCGGGCTAAAGCGTCCAATTCAATTAAAAACAGTTGACAGGCCTTAGCGAATGTGGTTTTTTGTGGGCCTGTTTCGTATTTGAAATTTGCAGTTTTGAAAAAACTGAAGAAAAAACAGATTAATTTTAGGCCCTTAAAGGTATAAATAAACTTTAAGGCAGAGGAAACAAGGAAATTAGTATGTCTAAAAGAACCTATCAACCAAGTAACTTAAAGCGTAAAAGAAAACACGGTTTTCGTGAGCGCATGAGCACCAAAGCTGGACGCGCTATTTTGAATGCACGTCGTCGCAAAGGCAGAAAAAGACTGGTTGTCAGTATTGCTAGCAAGTAATTGGATGAGCACTGGTCATGTTTGCCCAAAAGCATGATTTTCCAAAAAAGCAGCGGATAGCAGATAAAAAAGATTTTGCTTTATCCAAAGCCACAGGGAAACGTTTTTATCAACATGATCTGTTTTTAGCCAAATCCAAGAACACCTGTGGCTTTGCACGTCTGGCGGTGGTTGCCAGCAGAAAAACCGGCAATGCGGTTTTAAGAAATCAGTGGAAAAGACAGGTTAGGGAAGTGTTTAGACACAGCAAACTACAAGCCAGTGATTATGTTGTTGTTCTTAAGCCCAGTATCAAAGAGCAGAATAAAACTAGCGTTGCTTTACAAGTTAAACAGTTGTTCAAGCAACATCTGATGGAGAAAGATAATAAAAGCAATGTTGCATAGCTTAATTATAAGTGCTCTTAAGTTTGTTTTGAAAGCTTACAAACTCTTTGTGTCCCCTTTTTTGGGAACCCGCTGTCGATTTCATCCCAGTTGTTCAGAGTATTGTTTAGAAGCCATAGAAAAAAAAGGTCTAGTTTACGGCACGTTTTTAGCGCTTAAGCGCATTGTTCGTTGCAATCCTTGGTACAGCGGCAAAGACCATGTTTTAGAATAACGATGTTTGTTTAAAAAGAATTAAAGAGAAGGATAGATAAAAAATGCAAAATTCAGAAAATAAACCCGAAGGCCGTTTTTTTCTGGCCATGGCCATGACTTTTGGTTTCTTGTTTGTGTGGTACAATTATTTAGCACCCAAACCAAGCCCAACAACAAAAGAAAAAGTTTCTAAGCAGCAGTCCGCCTCTACAAGAGATAAAATAACAGAGTCTAAACAACAACAAGCAACGAGCGATGAAAGTGCCTTAGCCGAAGCTCAAACAGCCACAGCTTTTCAAACACCTGCGCAAGTTTTGCCGCAGAAGCCACAGATTAAACCCGAACAAAAAAAGATTGAAAACCAGCACTTTGCCTTAAGCTTTACCAACCAAGGTGGGGGTTTGCTTAAAGCGGTGTCTAAAGATCACATGAAAGTAAAAGATGGCCAAGACGGTGTTGTGCTTTTAGCTTCTACAAAACATAAGACTTTACCCTTGTCTTGGCTGTTTGAAGTCAACGGTCAAAGCATTGATACCAGTACCCTGCCATTTAACATGGTCTTCAATGCCAGTGAGAATCGGGTTGAATTCAATCAAGAATTGGCCAAAGGTCTGTCTTTAACAAAAAGTTTTTCCTGGCAAGAAGACGGATACGTGATTGCTCACACGGTAAAGTTGAACAACAGTGGAGAGATGGCGTATACGGTTAAGCCAGTCATAGAACTTGCAGCTCAAGAAGCGGTAAAAGCTGAGAAAAAACGCAGCTTCTTTTTTGCACCGCAATTGAATAAGCTTAGTGGTGTGGCCTATATTGGCGATGATGTAGAACGCTGGACCATTGATAAATTTGGCACCCAAGAAGAGCCTGCAAAAATACCAACCGGGGGCATAGAGTGGATTGGTTTTGATAAACAGTACTTTTTGTTTTCTGCCTTACCCAAAGAAGGCCGTTGGGAAAAGCTTAACCTAGAACAAGCTGAAGGAGTTAAAGAGGGCGTGGTCTCTGCCTATTATCCCACATGGAATTTGGCGGCAGGTCAGCAAAAAAGTTATGCAGTAGATATCTATGCTGGGCCCAAAGATATTAAAGTTTTAGAGCAAACCAAACCCGGTCTTGAGCGAGCGATTGATTTGGGTTCATGGTTGGGGCCTATTGCTAGACCCATTTTACGTTTTTTAAAATTTTTGCATAATTTTGTATCCAATTATGGAGTGGCTATTATTGTTTTGACGGTGTTGGTGCGTTTGTTGATGTTCCCTTTAACGCAAATTCAAGCCAAGAGCATGAAGAAAATGTCTTTGCACAAGCCGCAAATGGATGCTCTAAAAGAACAGTACAAAGATGATCGAGAAGCTTACTCCAGAGAATTGATGAGCTATATGCGCGAACATCGGATTAACCCAGCTTCTGGATGTTTTTTATTGATTTTACAAATGCCGGTCTTTTTTGCCTTGTATCGTGTATTGTACAACTCTATTGAGTTAAGGCATGCCCCGTTTTTTGGCTGGATCACCGACTTGTCTGCGCATGATCCATACTTTGTTTTGCCGGTATTGTTGGGAATAAGCATGTTCTTCCAACAAAAATTAACGCCAACTGCCGGTGTTGATCCTGCACAACAACAGATGATGAAGTTTATTCCATTGATGTTTACCGTGTTCATGATCTTTTTACCCGCTGGTTTGAATTTATACATTTTGGTCAGTACCTTATGGGGCGTAGCTCAGCAGTACTGGATTCAAAAAGGCACAACGGCAGTAACAGCCTAAGCTGTTAAAAGGAGAGAAAAAGAGAGAGATTGTCGAGATTATAAAAGAGAGCGAAGTGGGATGAACCCTCTGCTGATTGGGCAAGAGCCCTCAAGGCATCGCTTATCATAAAGAATAATCTCATTTGAGATAAGGAGCAGGCATAAAGAGAAAATTTCCGCAAAGTTATTTTACATGACTGAGCGCATGAAAGTGAAAAATAATAGAATGCACAGGAGACGAGATTTTATATCGATGTCGACCTCGGGTGGACTGAATAATTATTTCGTGAAGTCATTGAGTATGGCTGAAAGCACGGGAGTGAAAAAACAAAAACCGCGTTTTTTGTTTTTGAGAGGGTCGTGAGACTGTCTACAAAGAGAGCGAAGCGGGAGGGGGATGATCCCCCCTTAAAACAAGGAGGATAAATGAATCAAGCAATTGAACATGACATAGACCATGAGTGGTTGGAAATTGAAGGTAAAAATAGAGAGGATGCTTTGGAAAGAGCGTGTGTGGCGCTGAACACAACCAAAGCCTATTTAGACTTTGAGTTTTTAAATGATAAACAAACCAAGTTGCGCGCACGCAAAAGTGAAGAAGAGCAACAACATCATGAGAAAAAAACCAAGCCGGGCAAAAATGGCAACAAACGGCAAGACAAAACCACCCATGCTAAATCCAATGAAGAAGAACAAGCAGTAGAAGAAGTATATGTTGACCCAACGGATATGGGAAACAATGCCAAGGCTATTTTAGAAAAAATATTATCCTACATTGATGACAGTGTGGAGGTAGATCTAAAAGAAACTGAAAATAAAATTTACTTGGATGTTTTGGGTGAAGGCACAGGTTTGGTGATTGGTAAGCGTGGGCAAACTTTGGAAGCTTTGCAACATGTTGTGGCCAAGGGCATCGGCCTTGATAGAAGTTCTGACAAGCGTTTGGTTCTTGATGCGGAAGGTTACAGAGAGCGTCGTCAGGAAAGTTTAAAATCCTTGGCTTATAAAATGGCGTCCAAGGCAAGTCGCGAACGTCGCTCTATTAGCCTTGAGCCGATGAGTGCCATGGATAGACGGGTTGTGCATATGGCTTTGGCCAATAATCGCCAGATCAATACCAAAAGTGTGGGTGAAGGTTTGGGCCGCAAAGTGATGATTGTTCCTAAAAATGCTAGAAAAAGTGGCAACAGTCGCTCCAATGATAGAAATGGCAATCGTAGAAGCAACAACAACGGTAACTACAAAAGTGATAGAGAAAAATCACCGCGTTTGGCCAGTGGTTCAAGTCGCATGCATGATTCTTATGATGTGCCGCATGCCCCCAATATGGATGTCTTTCCAGACAATATAGATGAGCTTGCAGAATTGCCAGAGCATGAGCTAGAAGCGCATTTGGATTCCACTCCAACTGAGGCAGTGGCTAACAAAGAAAATAAGCCCAAAGCAAAATTGGTAACACGCCAAGACAAAGAGTAATACACATGGATAAGCCTTGTCTTTATGTTGGATAAGGCTTAGTGTTTTAGATTGATATGTCTATAAAAATAAAGCATCGCCAGTGCATTGTTGCCCCTGCAACCGGACCTGCACGCGGCGGTTTGGGTGTCTTGCGTTTATCGGGTGACAAGGCTTTAGAAATAGCCCAAAAATTTTTTAAATTCAGATCAGAACCAGAAAAGATGCACAGTCACCGCATGTATTATGGCGATGTTGTTGATCAAGAGGGTCAAGCCATAGACGATGGTTACCTTGTGTTTTTTAAATCGCCACATTCCTACACCGGTGAAGATACGGTTGAATTTTCTTTGCACGGCAATCCCGTGACCTTAAGCCATATTACAGATTTAATATGCCAGTATGGTCAGGCTCGCATGGCTGAACCTGGTGAGTTTACCCAACGCGCTTTTCTCAATGAAAAAATGAGTTTGACTCAAGCTGAAGCGGTGGCAGAGTTCATCCACGCTTCTTCAGTTGAGGCGTCGCACTATGCCCGCGTTCGTCTGCAGGGCCAGTTGGCTCAACAGATAGAAGAACTTTACATGCAGGCTTTGGAAGTTTTGGCAGAGTGTGAAGCAGACATTGACTTTCCAGATGAAAACTTACCCATAGAAGATAAACCGCACATTATAAAAAAACTGGAACAGGTTATTGACCGTTTGCAAAAACTACTGCACGGATATAATGCAACGCATAAAATGCATGAGGGGTTTCATGTGGCTTTGTTGGGCCAACCCAATGTGGGCAAGTCGTCTTTATTCAATGCTCTGTTGCAAGAAGACAGGGCTTTGGTGTCAGATATAGCGGGTACAACCCGTGATCGCATTGAAGAACAATTGCTTATTTCTGGTTGTCCTGTAAAGTTAATCGATACGGCCGGTCTACGTGAAAATACAGAGGATCAAATTGAACAAGCCGGGATGAAGTTAAGTTTGAAAAGTCTGGAAAAAGCAGATTTGGTTTGTGTTTTGATGGATTCGGCGGAGTCCGTTGAGTTTGCAGCTATTCTTGCGGCCCAGAAAATTTATAACTTTAAGCTTTGGACCTTGATCAATAAGGTTGATCTTGATCCCAGCTTACAGAACTTACATGCGCCGCAAGACAATGTTTTTGTCGTGTCAGCAAAAACCAAGCAAGGGCTGGATACATTGCTGCAGGCTTTGGAGACTTTGATCCAAAATGAACTGAGTGATGAAAAAGTCTTGCTTGGAAACCTACGTCAGAAAAGGCTAATCGATCGATCTCTAGAATCGTTTTTAAGCGCCAAAAAAAATTGGCTAAGGGGTCAGGCAGAGGAATTTGTGGCTTTGGAGCTTAGAGAGGGAATGCGGGCTTTGATGGTTTTGTTGGGAAAAGAGGATTTGACCGAAGAAATCTTGGATACGGTGTTTTCCAAGTTTTGTGTTGGAAAGTAAAGTGGGTGAAGGTTTGTTTTTTCCATGTTCGGCTGATCGGGCTTTGCCCTCAAGGCCTTCACATAGGAAAAAAGCAAACTTAACTGAAGAGAAAAGAGGGTGACGTTATGAATCATGTTTCACGTGAAACATCGCTGGATATAAACAGTTATATCAATATAAAAAATTTATGGTTTAAGGATGTTTTTCCTGACGCTGATCCGTGGGCTGTCTTGATCGCCAAACACAAAGAGGCTTGGCTAAAAAACTATATTGCCAATGAAAACCATCATCAACTGGGCGGTATTGAGCTGGATGCAACAGGTTTGCTGCAAAAAGATAGGGTTTTAGAGCATCCACAAGGTGAGAAAAGTATCATCAAAGCTGGGGCGATCATTGCCAGTGACGGTGTTGTGCTGATGCCGGGTTGCTTGATTGAGGCTGGGGCTTATGTAGCGGGCCCAAGCGTTTTAGGCCCCAAGACCACTGTTAGGCATGCAGCCTATGTTCGCGGTGGCGTGATTACAGGTGAGGGTTGTGTGATTGGACATAGCACAGAAGTAAAAAGTTCCATTTTTGCCAACGATGCCAAAGCAGCACACTTTGCCTACGTCGGTGATAGTGTTTTGGGGCATGCGGTTAATTTGGGAGCAGGAACCAAACTTTCCAATTTAAAAATAATTGCAGGCAACATCAAACTTAAGTTTGAGGATAAAACCGTGGATACCGGCTTAAGGAAATTTGGGGCCATTTTGGGAGATACTTCTCAGACTGGGTGTAATACAGTGCTTAATCCCGGTGTGGTTTTGGGCAAGCAAAGTTTGGTTTATCCCTGCGTGGCTGTAAAAAAGGGCTTGTATAAAGCTAAAAGTTTCATTAAGTAGAGAACGAATGTTTGATGTATTGGTCATAGGTGCAGGACATGCCGGCATAGAGGCAGCTTTGGCTGCAGCACGCAAGGGTGTTAAAACCTGCCTGCTGACGGGTAATTTGGATAGAATAGGGCATATGTCCTGTAATCCAGCCATTGGCGGCGTGGGCAAAGGTCATATTGTAAAGGAAGTGGATGCTTTGGGCGGTGAAATGGCCAAAGCCATTGATCATACGGGCATACAGTTTAGAACCTTGAACACCAAAAAAGGACCGGCAGTGCGAGCCAGCAGGGCTCAGGCTGATAAATACTTGTACGCAGCTTACATGAAAAACGTGGTTGAAAACACGCCCAACCTACATGTTAAACAGGGTATGGCCGTGGATTTATGTTTCAATGATCAAGCCTGTACGGGTGTGATCACTGAAATGGGTGAAGCGCTTAGCGCAAAAAAAACCATCATCACCACCGGAACCTTTCTCAATGGTTTGATTCATATTGGTCAGTTTCAACAAGCAGCTGGCCGTCATGGCGACTTACCGGCTTTAGGCTTAAGTGATGCGTTGATCAAAGCCGGCTTTAGCTTGGGTCGTTTAAAAACGGGGACTGTACCCAGACTGGATGCACGAAGCATTGATTACAGCAAGTTAGAAGAGCAGCCAGGCGATACGCCTTTGCCCCTATTTTCTTTTTATGGACAAAGTACACAGGTTAAGCAAGTGCCCTGTCACATCACCTACACCAATCTAGAAACCCATAAAATTATTGAAGACCATTTGCATGAATCGGCGATGTACAGCGGCAATATCCAAGGTGCCGGTCCCCGCTACTGTCCGTGCATAGAAGATAAAGTAGTGCGTTTTGCTGACAAAGACCGCCATCAAATTTTTCTTGAACCCGAAGGCCTAAGTACACAAGAGATCTACCCCAACGGTTTATCTAATTCTTTACCTTTGCCGGTACAGCTCAAGTTTTTGCGCAGCATTGAGGGTTTGGAAAATGTAGAGATGATGCGTCCAGGCTATGCCATTGAGTATGATTATGCCGATCCAACCCAGCTTAAAAGCAGTTTAGAAACCAAACAAGTCCCCAATTTGTATTTGGCTGGGCAGATCAACGGTACCACGGGTTATGAAGAAGCAGCGGGCCAAGGATTATTGGCCGGTGCTAACGCAGCTGCAAGCATACTTGGTCAGGACAGTTTAGATCTTAACCGCAGCAATTCTTATATTGGGGTGATGGTTGATGATCTGATTACCAAAGGTGTGAAAGAGCCATACCGAATGTTCACTTCCAGGGCAGAGCACCGTTTGCACCTACGTGAGGATAACGCAGATGAGCGATTGATGCCTCTGGCTTTTGAGCAAGGACTTGTTTCACGTGAAACATTTGCCTTGTTTGAACAAAAAATGCAGGCCATTGAAAGCTGTGAACAAAAACTCAAAAACCATAAAATATCACCCACACCTCAGATGCAAGAACAACTAAAAGATCTAGGGACCACAGGCTTAAAAAAACAAAGTGATTTAACCGAGCTGCTGCGGCGACCGGAGGTGTCTTGGGAAGATATTTTAATCCTTGATCCTAGCCTCAAAGATGTTTCACGTGAAACATTTGCTCAGACCTGTATCCGCATTAAATATGCTGGCTATATCAAACGGGCGCAAAATGAAGTGAGTTTGGCTGAGAAAGAGGATAATGCCAAAATCCCAGAAGATTTTGATTACAGTCAGGTCCCAAGCTTATCCAATGAAGTACGAGAAAAACTCAACAACATTCGTCCTAGCACTTTGGGGCAAGCATCAAGAATATCTGGCATGACACCGGCGGCTGTATCAATCTTGCATGTTTTTCTTAAGAAAAGCATGCAAGTACAAACATTAAAGTAATGGTTAATTTTGTTTCTTGCAGTTACTGAGTCTAAAGATTTGGTAGACGGTAACTATTCTGCCATCAAGGCTTAATCTAAGAGCTTTGATATTGGACTCACATCCAGAATAAACTGCGTTTTTATCAAGTTCAGAGATATAGTCAGCAATACTTGAGCTCATAGGCATTAAGCTGCCATTAAAGCCTTCGTAGGGTCTAAGCATCCAGGAGGCATTAAGATTGTATAATTCAAAGGGGTGAATTTGAGCAAAAGCGCTGCTAGATAAACATACTATGAGGGCAAGCAAGGTCTTTTTGAACATGAACAAGCGAATATCAAACGCATGATTAAAGGTCAAGGGTTGAAAAATTCTGTTGCAGGCTATGGTGAGAAAGAGGGCCTATGGGTTAAAAAAACAGGTTGAGCTGCAGTGAAGGGCGCCTCCTGGGAGAAAGTCGCTGCGCACGGGAACAACTTCTTTAAACCATGGCTTTAAATGTTCTATCGCCTTAAGGTCTTGCTGTCCCAGCTGCTCAAAGGCTTTTACTATTTCAAGCGATGTTCTGTTGCTGTAGGTGTCGGGTTGGTCAAAGCTTGGAAAACTGGGCATGAGATAAGTGTCATCTAGAACAATTCCATTGATATAGCTGGCCATGTAGGAGCCAGCATTAT
This sequence comes from bacterium, assembly GCA_022763185.1. Lineage (NCBI taxonomy): Bacteria > bacterium. The sequence goes on from JALEGL010000015.1 coordinate 227,900, forward strand.
CGTAAAAGTTACTGTACATGCCAGCAGCCTCAAGCCAATGTATTCTTGATTCTGGATAACCTGCTTGTTTCAAGGCTTCGAAGTTAAAGGCGTCAGCCGCCTGTGCTTGTTGATGCTTTTTATTGGCAAAGTCTTGTAAACAGCGCATGATTTGGGGAAAGTTGGGAAAAAGTTCATGGGCTTGATTTAAAAATGCTTGTTGTGAATCATGCCCGCTAAGATTGGAGACCCAATTGTTTTGGTTGATAAACTCAAAGGGGTCATTCCACTGACCAAAAGCAAATAAAGCAATGTACTTATGGTCTTTACTTTTGATGCAGTCGTTAATCTCACTCCTTAGCGCTGTAGCCAAGGTCAAAAAGTCTGTGGTGATGGGTTCGTTGTTATGAAAAGCTCTTCTAATAAATATGTCAGGCTGCTTGCTTAAAAAAGCGTGTACTTTGCGTGTTTTTGGATGTTTGGCAAACATGACGATGGTATCGGTGTCTTGAGTAAATTCCCAGGGATTGGCTTTGAGAACGACCAAGCGATCAAAGTTGAGATAAGACCTTAAGTGTGTTTCAAGCTCTGCAGGTGTTTTTTTATTGCTGTCCAACATGCGTTGGGTGATGTAAAGGTGGCCTTGTTCTTTATCGGTGAGGATATCCGCCGGTCCGTTCCAACGCAAAGGAATGGAGACAAGAGAGTCTGTGTTGCTCAGTAGATCGTGTTTGAGAATGGGGTTTTGACCTTGCATCTGAACATAAATTTTGTTTTGTTGCCGGTCTTTAGCTTCTAAATAGCTGTTGTTACGCAGCCAAGCATAGTTTTTGCTGACGCATCGGTAACGAACGGTAGCCAAGCAGTTGTCTTGTTCATTTAAAGAGCAGGTCTTGTTTAGGCTTTGCTCAAAACCTTGAACGAGAGGGTAAAGTGCCTTGTACTCGGATTCAAGCTCTTGGTTTTCAGGATGGCAGTGCTCCATGGTATCAACTTTAAGCAAGAGACTGAGCTCAATATTTTTTTTGTGCGCGACAAAAGCAATACGACTTAAAAACTGTTGCCAAATGGCTTCACCAGGAAAGTCAGAACCGCTTCTAACACTATTTTTTAAAGGAAGAACCAGACGTTTAAGCGGCGAGTACTCTGGCATCAAGCTAAGGTTTGTTGCTTTATGTTGAGCACAAAGGCTAAAGCTAAACAAAAAATAAGAAAAGATATAGATTTTTAGAGTCATTGGGGTCGCAAAGCCTGACTGTGTAAAACGATAGGGTAAATAAGGAAGAAAATTTTTTTTGCTTTCTCATAGGCTAGGTAGCTAAGATGCAGTAAAAGCGGTAACTTTTTGTTCATATGGTGAGCGTGCATCCATTGCAACGAAGACCATGGCTTAGATTTTCCCCACATTTATTAATAATATCATAGATTTATAAAAAAAACCAAGCCGGTTGATGGCTTAGATACCTGCAAGGCTTTTTCTTGTTGCCTTGCACTTTTTTTGGCCATCAAAACAAAGACATAAAAACAATGTTATCTCAGAAGCGTCACCAATATAAACAGAATGGAAAAGCATAGAAAGTTTTTCTAAAACAAGACAAAAAATAAAAACTAATTCAATTATTCTAGGCACTTAACATAAATAACAAAATAATATTACTTTAAAAACAATGAAGTTCGTGGTAAAAGCGTTGGCTTATGACACAGATTATTGCCATGGCCAATCAAAAAGGGGGAGTGGGAAAAACCACAACGTCCGTGAACTTGGCAGCGTCTTTGGGAGCCGCAGAAAAAAAAGTTTTGTTGATTGACATGGACCCACAAGCCAATGCTACCAGCGGAATTGGCTTAACCGAAACAGTATCTGAACAAAAAACGGTCTATGAAGTATTGTTGGGTGAACAAAATATCAATGCTTGTATTTTAAAAGCCAAAACCCCATTTGTTTGGGCATTGCCCGCCACATCCGACTTGGCCGGCTTTGAAGTTGAAGCCGTAGACCTGCAAGACCGAGAGTTTTTATTGCATAAGGCCTTACAAAATTTAGACAAAGACTTTGATTATATTTTAATTGATTGCCCGCCGTCTTTGAGTTTGATTACCATCAATGCTTTGGTCGCAGCCAAAGATGTTTTGGTGCCCTTGCAAGCCGAGTATTATGCTCTAGAGGGATTGAGTCGATTAACAGAAACCATTGAACTGGTACAAGAGAATTTAAATCCGCGCTTGAACATCAAAGGCATTGTTTTAACCATGTTTGATAAGCGCAACAACCTGTGCCACCAGGTGGAAACAGAAATTAATACCCACTTTCCCAACTTGGTTTGGGAAACCAAAATCCCACGCAATGTGCGTTTGAGTGAGGCCCCTAGTTTTGGTCAGCCTATCATTCAATACGATATTACCTCTGTGGGCTCGCAAAGTTATTTGGCGCTAGCAGCGGAGTGCATTGAACAGTATAAAAGCAAAGAAATAGAAACACCAACAACAAGCGATAAAATAAACACACAGCGTGTTTAAAGCAATTGAATCAGTTGAAAGTTAAGGAGAGCATTGTATGGCACAACAACGTAAAGCTTTAGGTAGAGGCATATCATCATTGATACGGAAAAATCCTGGTGTTATTACTCCGGAAAACCAAGATAAAGAGAGCACACAAAAAAACGCAAAAGCACAAACAGGGGAAATAAAAAATAATAAAGGTTTTGTTGAACTTAACATCAAAGACATTCAGGTCAATCCACGTCAGCCCAGACGGCATTTCAACAGTCAAGCCTTAGAAGAGCTTAAGCAGTCCATTGAACAATCCGGCGTAATTCAACCCATTCTGGTGCGTGAAATTTCAGGAGGCTATGAATTGGTTGCCGGTGAGCGCAGGTTTAGAGCCAGTAAGCTGGCGGGTCTAAAAACCATACCAGCGGTCATTAAAAACATGAATGATCAAGTGCAACTGGAAATAGCCATTGTTGAAAATTTGCAACGTCAAGATTTAACGCCTATAGAAGAAGCCAAAGGCTATGAACGTTTGAGCCAGGAGTTTAATTTAAGCCAAGCACAAATAGCAGAAAAAGTAGGCAAGGACAGGTCCACAGTTACCAATTTATTGCGTTTGTTAAAGCTATCGCCTTTGGTGCAGGCTTATGTCAATGAAGCTAAGCTCAGCATGGGACATGCTCGGGCTTTGTTGGCAGTAGATGCCAACAAGCAAGAGCAGCTGGCCAAAAAAGTGATTGATCAAGGCCTGTCGGTTAGAGCTGTTGAGCAATGGATTAAAAAACAAGATGAACCTTCATCGAAAACAACAGCAAGCAGCAAAAAAAATGGTGCAGCATTGGATCCAAACTTAAAGTTTGTACAAAATAAAATGCAGCAGCGTTTGGGAACCAAAGTGGAAATCAAACCCAAAGGCAAAGGCGGTGAAATCAGCATTACCTACTTCAATTCAGATGATCTAGAACGCATGACCAAGCTTTTGGGTTAGTTTGTGAGCTGTTTTGACTGGTTTTAGCTTGGCGCAGTGTCGAGAAAATTGTTGACGCATTGTGTTTATGTGGTGTATGTAAACAACCCTATGAAAGCTTTGAGTCACTTTTTAATTGTCATTCTTTATTGTGCGTTGAGCTTGTCAGCGTGCTCAAAAAAGAAAAACAGTTCTTTGTCTGAAAACAAAGAAAATATTCAAAAAGCAAGCGATAAATTGAGTGACAAAACCACTGACAAAACTACAAAAGAAACCACACAGAATGATCTTTCTTCAGATTTAGGGCTGTCGTATGAAATCTCAGATGCAAACATTGAGATTCACTGGAAAACCGCAAACAACCCTAAAGTTGAATATGAAATCATTGCCATGACGCGTGAAAAAATTGAGGAAACTGCCTTGAATTGGGCTGATAAAGATACTGTTACCACACTTAAAATGCCGCCGTATACTATGCCTCTACCCAATGAAAAAACCAGCTACCATATTTATATGCGAGCTGGTCTGGATAAAAAGTACAGTGAGGTTGCGTATTTAGGTTTTGACTTTACACCAAAAAGTTCAAGCTCTGAGCTGCCAAAGATTTTAGAAATTAGCCATAAAATTGAAAAAGACAATGTTTTGATTTCATGGAAAAGCAATCAACCGCAGACACAGGGTGTTGTTTATGAAGTTGTGGTTATTGATACAGAAACTGATACACCCGACTGGACCCAAGCAACTCAAGTTGAAGCTGTATCCTATGCTTATCCAGTCACAGGTTTAGAAAACAACACAGATTATTTTATTTATGTCAGAGCCGTAAAAGATTTACCCGGGGATCAGACCATACATCAATTCAAATATACACAGCTTGAAGATGAAGATGAAGATGAAGAAGAAGAAGATGATAAAGTGACAGAATTTGAATTAAAAATTATAGCAGCCAATCAAGGGGGATCTGATACGCCTCCTTTGTTGGGAAGTGCATACGGCTGTAATCTCAACAGTCAGTACGGAAACTTTCCCGGTTTGCAGTGGAAAAACCTTCCAAAAGATACCAAAAGTATTGCCATTCATATGATTGATCAAACAATACCGTGGGTACACTTCTGGGCTATCAATATTCCTTCCAATGTCACCTCTTTACCTGAAGTTGAGCTTGTTGATGTAGGAAGTATTTTTAGTAATATTGACGGAGCTCAGAACATTGAGCTAAGGGCAAGCTCATACGGTGAAACAGCCTTGGGTTATCAAGGGCCTTGCCCTCCTATAGGACAAGAACATACTTATGCGTTTGAAGTTTTTGCATTGAATCAAGAAAAGTTTGAAAATATTCCTACAAGCTTGGATCAAGGATACAGTGCTTTTTTTACAGACATCATCATCAACAATACAAATTCAAATGTGTTGGCTAAGGCAGAAGCGTTGTTTCGTTTTGAGCAAAAGTAACACATAAAAACACATGCATTCAATGGTAAGGCCCAGTAAGCCTTATCTTTTATTGATGGGCTATAAAATTTTTTACGCATTGTATAAGGTCATCATTAGGAAAAAGCACTTGTCAAAGCTTAACAATACATTTATAGGCAGTGGATGATCAAGATTTTACAAGTTGGTCTTGGCCCTTTGGGGCAAAGTATTGCCAAACAAATTGCTCAAGACTCTCGTTTTACAACCGTGGCCAGTGTGGATTTAAATCCTGATTTTGCAGGTAAAAAGCTCAATGATATTTGCCAAAACACCAATGATTCACCGATTTACCAAGATCTTAAACAGGCGGTGGATAAGCATCAGCCAGACATTGCCGTTGTGACCACGGTATCGAGCTTGGCCAAAGCCATGGAAACGTTTAAAAGTTTACTCAACTTAAAGCTGCCAGTGGTATCTTCTTGTGAAGAGTTGAGTTACCCTTGGCGTGAACAGCCAGATTTATCCAAAGATTTGGATGCCATAGCCCAAGCCAATAATGTTGCTATTTTAGGAACCGGTGTGAATCCAGGGTTTTTGATGGATGCTTTGCCCAGCCACTTAAGTTTGTTGTGTAAAACAGTTGAACACGTGCGTGTGAACCGTTATCAAAATGCCTTAAGCCGCAGAATTCCATTTCAAGAAAAAATAGGGGCTGGCTTGAGCTTAGAAGAATTTGAACAAAAAAAACAAGCGGGGACTTTACGCCATGTGGGTTTAACCGAATCCATGCATATGATAGCCGCGCAATTGGACTGGCCCATTGACAGCTGGAACGATGAAATCAAACCGATCATGGTCAAAGAGAACATGCACTGGAATGGCAAAGACTTAACACCAGAACATACCGCCGGCGTGGAACAAATTGGAACAGCCTTGGTTAAGGGTGAAGAAAAAATAAGACTGCACTTTAAGGCCAGCATTGTTGAAGAAGAAAGTTACGATCAAGTGATTTTAGACAGCGAGCCCAAAATTGATTCAAAAATCACCGGCGGTGTGCATGGTGATGTGGCCACCCACTCCATTTTGCTCAATACCATCAAAAAAGTTCTTACTGCCAAACCCGGTTTAAGAACCATGATTGACGTATGATCTGAATCAGAGTTTTGTTCAATTGAACAATGCATTGAAACGGTTAGGGGTTGTTAACGGTTATATTTAAGAGATGAGGAAACCATCATCAAAGTCAACAAAGACAAAATCATGGTCGATGGGTAATCGTGGGGTTTACTTTATTTTAAGGCTAACAAATCTATTGTATTAATTGTATTATGCAATGATCAATAAATTCAATGAAATAAAGCATGATGGGCAGAAAAGAGCCAATCCTTTTTTTACAGTCATGGAAAAAACAACAGTCCTAGAAATTTAAACAGGAAAAAGTTGAGTAACACTAGCAGAACTCAATACTAAAAAACATAAAATAACGCAACACACAGTATTAAAAAAAAATTCAAAAAATAAATTTTTTTTTAATAAAACTATGCTAGTTCACGATTCCAAGAAGAGTTATTGCAACATCGTTTTCTTGGGGGCAAACGTGAAAAAACTGTTTAGGGGAATTGTTTTAACAGGGTGCATGTCAGCAAACCTAGTGTTTGCAGGGGACTATATTATTTCAGACCAGTGTTTGAACCAGGTTGAAAATATAAACTTATTTAGGAACACATCAAATCTTCAAGAAAAACTGAACTACTTAAAAAAAGATTACAAAGGTGGACGTTTATACAATTATTCAGCTTTACGACACAATCTTGCAAACAACTTGACTGAAATTCAGAATGAATTGGACAATAACCAATCTCCAATCAATAAACATCTGCGCATGTGCATGGTCAATCAACGGTATTGCCACAGGTACTTTAATCCAAACAATGAAATTCATCAGCGTTGGTTCTGTGCCACGCATATCTATAGGAATGTTCTTTCTGATCAATTTACACAATTTAATACCCTGGTTGAAAGATGTGGTGATGGCTCAGTGATGTTTCATAGCGCCCACTTTCCGGCAAGCGATCACCCTGCCTATCAAAGAGATTGTCATGATAAAAATGGGAACTCAAAACTAGAGTATTATAAAAACCAAAGAAAAATTGTTCAATCGGAAATGTTCCGTTATTACCAACAAATAGATGATACGGTTCATCAATCTAGCAAACCTGAGGCAGTGGGCTACATCATTGGTAAGCTCAATGAAACTATAGGAGAAGTTGAGTATGGAGATGTGCGAACAACGCACCATCAGTATCAAGTTGTGCGTTTTGCAAAAAGTATAGCGCAGTGTACTGTAGGCTCCAACAACAATTACAATAAATCAACGCTTGCTGCCACATCCGATTACGCAGCCTTTAGTCAAAATATCATGTCCATGTTTGAAGGCGCATCAGACGCCTTGATTTATAATCCGCAAGAAACATATGAACGTAGTCAAATGGTGAATGCGTTTACGGCTGTTGAACGTTTTGATCACGAAGTTGCCTTGTTTCTAAACAAAGAACAATACAGATACAGTACAGCTGCATGCGATGATCTTCCAGAAGAAGAAAAAATAAACTGTATCTTGCAATCCTACAGCCAACAAGCGTGGTTGAGCAAAAGTGAAAGCGAACAAGAATTAGAGCGCAGAAAGTTACAAGTTTACGAACAAAACGCAATGAAAGGCGAAAATAGACGTTTAAAAAACTTAAGTGAAGCAGCCTATCCAAAAGTTTTTCGCGGATTCTTGCCCTATCATTTTTACCGGACGACCAATGCCAAAATTTTGATGGAGTTGCAAAAAATGAGCGTTGATCAAGGACGGCAGTATTTGGCAACAGAACAAAGCTTCATCAATTTTACGGAGCAATTGGTATGCGGAAAAAATGCCTTTCATTATTGTCAAGAACAATACAAAGCTAAACGCGTTGAATCCAGAAAAAAACTGTATCAAAATATTAAAAACGGAACTTACCGAGTGGCTTTCCATCCCACCCCACAAAAAACCGCACTGCGAAAAAGTATGGTCGACTTACTCAATGCTAAAATCAGTGATATCAATGACTACTGCTACAATGCTTCAGCTGAGCTAAAAGACCGTTTTGAAAACATGAGCATGGATGAAACGTTTCCCTTTAATGCTATTGATGAGCAAGAGCGTTACACATTGATGAGCTTCTTGGAAGAAAAATTACAAAAATTGTATGCTACGCCTACCTTTGGCAGTTACTTTGCTCATTCCAGCATGATTGACTTATTAAACTTTGATGCGCAAGAGCGCTACAACACCTGCTTCAATCAAGGCTACGTATTTGGAGGATCGTTAAAAAGCACCAAGACCTATAAAAGAATGATGGAAGATGCATCACACGGAGTCATTTCTTCAGCAATGCATCTCATGGATTTCAAACAACGGAAATTGGCCTCTGATTTTCAAGTAAGCATGGCCAGCCTCCAAGCTGTAGAGCGTGCCTTAGAGCAAGATATCATGACAGAGCTTAATATCTTGGAGCAAAAAAGAAAGCTTAATACTCCAGAAGGACAACTCAACTTTTTGAAAGACAGCATAAAGTCACGGGTTTTTTCCCTGCTCGATTTTGCTTTGGATAACCCATCAGAAGGTTTAGGCGATACCTACTGCACGTTATTGGATGAAGCCAATTGTGACGAAGTGATGAAAGAAAACATGATCAAAATGGCAATGATTGTGCCGCACGTGATGGCTTTGTTTTTGTTGCCTGGGGCGGGAAATATTGTAGTGGAACTAAGCATCGTTGGCGGGGCGTTAACTATCAGCAGTCTTGCTACCTATCAAATGATTGTCATGCGTATAAACCAACAAAGCCAACTCGATCGGTCTTTGGCCAGCAGCAACATCAGCCCTCAAAACGCCGCATATTTACAAAGCTATTTTAGAAAAGATATAAAAAATTACACGGTAGTCCTTGCCCTAGAAGCAGCTGTTGTTGTTGCTACTGATTATGTTCTGATTAGAGAAGGTCTTAAAACCGTAAAGTATCTCCGACAAACAGGAGCCTTTCAAAAATATTTTTCACGACAAATGTTGATTGACCATGCCATTCGTGTTGCTCCCAAAGGTTCCGCAGGTTTTTTAAATCAATACAGGTATTCTAGAGAGTTTTTTGCGCGTTCGGATCAAATATCAGATCAGGTGTTTGATGATTTTATTCGTGCTCTAAAAGAGGGTGAGGGTTTAAAGTTTTCAAAAAACAATTTTCCAAATCATTTTCCGGAGATAAATCCAAGTTTGGTTTCTCAAATGTTCAAATCAATAGGTAAAGGTTTGAACCATGTATGGAAAACTCTATGGGATATGCCTCTTTTAAAGCAAGTAAGCATAAATTATTATAAGGTTATGTACCAATACACTAGTAAATGGTGGGTGACAAGCAAACGCATGACGGAAATTCTTAACGAAGCTTTAGAACGAGGACGCATCAGTCAACAACAGTTTGAAGAGTTAATTGAGGGCATGCCAGAATTTACTATTGTTAACGGTAAAGCGGTTTTAAAAATCAATTCAGAAATAAAAGTATTAGCCAAACGCTTCTTGGATGAGTATGTCATGGATACCAATGGCATGCGCAGCTTTTTGGAACCCTTTGTTTACAGTGATATTCTTAGCCCACAGCAATGGCAGCGTGCCATTGCTAACTTTGAAAAAACAGGCAGAAAAATTTTAAGCAAAGAAGATGCTAAAATGTTTATTTCTGTCATTAAGTTTTCTCGTCGAGAAATCAATTCAATTGCAGATGAACTAAAACGTTCGGGTCAGTTTGTATCTGGTTACTATCAAAAGCGCACCAATTTTATATTGGACCACATGGATGAATTTTTAGATGTTGCTTATTTGGAACGTTTAAAACAAAGACAGCGCTTTATTCAATACCTAAAACAAATGGGCAGAACATCTGAGGACCAAATAGATGAGCTGCACCGTTTTATCAATCAAATTGATGATTATGACTTGCATTACGCTTGGAATCATCAAGGAGAAATTGCCCAAAAAATTGACGACATCACAGAAAGTTTACGCTCTCATTCAGGTAGGTTTTTTACCAATGAACACGTGATGTATTATATTCGAGAACAAGAGCAATACGTGGACTATTTTTTTAAATCTTTAGACCAAGCTTTGGGACGAAATAACAGTAACCTGATCAAGCGTATACGGACCAAACGTTATGGTAGTGCGCAACATCGAAACTTCACCGATGCCTATGCTGAAGCCCGGCATAAAACAAAAATGCGTAAGACCATACATGGTGAATGTTCGTTGCCCAACTCGCCGGTTAAAAAAATTGCCAACAAAGTCATGGCCAACCAAGCCAAACAAATAAGTTTGGTGTCCAACACCTGGGGTTATGTCAGTGTAAAGTATGATGACTACGATGTACATCAAGGCTTAGACATTGAGTGGATTACGCGCTTGGCTTATGACTTGGCCGTGCCTCAGTTGGGCACACACCTGTCCATGAAAGCTTTAACTTCAGGTGAGAAAAGGGCCGTATCCAAAATAGGCATGGAGTGGTTAGCAGGCATTCCTGTTTCTGCAGTAGAGTTTGGCGGGTATTGGTTTTTAAGTGAGCATTTGTGGAATTCATCGGATCAAGCGGAAGCTCTTTTTGCCAAAGAAGTCAGGCAATCAGAAAATCTTCCCAAAGATTTAGGTGAGCTATTTAAAGGCTATCCAAAAATTTATCAGGGTGTAATGCAGCGCTTGGAAAAAGTTCAAAACTTCTTAATCCATGAGCATCCACCGGCTGTAATCAACGATGCCTTTTTATACGACTTGGCTGTTAAAGAAGGTTTGATTGATGAAGTTTTACAAAGTGATGCGGATTTTGAAAAAGAACTTTTGGATGCACTGTCTGACTTTATGTACGATGAAGCTTATGATAGCAGACCCAAGTCCAACTTCCCTATTTTAGGCAACAAAGTTCGCTTGTTTGGCGATGGCTTTAAATCAAGAGAGTGGTTGATGGAAAACCAAGATATCCCTGCTTCTGTGCATGAATCTGTAGATAGAATTATGTTTTACCGTTTGTTTGATTTGTTTCCCAATAGCCAAATCAAGTACATCAGAAGTCAGCTGGTTTATTCAATGTTATGCAAGTACAGGTACAGCCAGCGCATGACTGTTCCTGCGGCCATTGCCGTTTATGCAGCCATTAAAGCAGCCACAGACCCTATTAAGTATCACCTGCGTGAACAAAATACAGGGCACTGATAAAAACTGCCTATATTGTTATGATTGATCTTGCAGCCAAACTTGCAAGTCATCTGACCCACCAATGTGCTGGCCATCGATGTAAATTTGTGGAACAGAAGTACGACCACTGATGGGTAAAATGGCTTCCATGGGAATATCCTGACCGGCTTTGATTTCAATAATATCATAGCCATAATCGGTGAGCATGGCTCTGGCTTTGACACAAAATGGACACACTTGCGTTGAAATCATCACGGCTGTTTTTGTTTGAGACATAAGATCTTCTTTCTTGTTAAAGAGTGTTTAGGGGTACGCAGCGCATGCCCCTAAAACCTCAAGTGTATTTTATTAGTCAGCTAATATAGAGCGCAGCATCCAAGCAGTTTTTTCATGAACTTCTAAGCGTCCAATGAATAAATCTTCACTGACATCATCATGCTCACCTTCATCCAAACTTTTTTTCAAGGTGGTAATGATTTTTTCATGGCCTTCTAAAAGTTGGGATACCATGTCTTTCCAATGCAGTTGACCTGTAGACTCTTTTATTTGGGTTAGCTGCATGTATTCTTGATATGAGCCCGGGGCATAGTCGCCTAAGGCTTTGATACGTTCTGCAATAACATCAATGGCTGCAAAAAACTCATTGTATTGCGCTTCAAATAAGGTGTGCAGAGACGAAAACATAGGGCCTGTTACGTTCCAGTGATAATTTTGTGTTTTTAAATTCAAAGTGTAGCTATCAGCTAACAATTGTCTTAAAGTTTCTTTAGTAGTCATGGTAATAATCTCCTTTTTGTTTATGGCCTCATCATAAACAAAAGTTGATGATTTGAACAGTTGAAAAAAACTATGGCCTCATTGTTTATAACAATGAGGCCATAAAAAACGATCAACTTTAGCTATAAAAAAGTTTAAGCAGGCTTGGCAACCTTTGACCACTCTTTAAGCTGTTTTTGCAAGGCTTTCTTGGTTTGCTTTATAGAGTGTTTTAATTCAAGTTGTTGCTGATCAATGGAATGAACCAAGGATGCCTTTTTTTCTCTGAGTTGTTTATAAAAAGCAGCTTGAGTTTGTTTAAAGGATTGTTGAAACTCTTGCTGCTGTAAATCCAAAGAATTCATAAAGGCTGCCTTTTTTTGTTCTGCCAGTTGAGACAGCTCTTGTTTTTTAAGTTTGAGCTGCTCAATTTTTTGGCAAGCTTCATCAAACAACAACTCGGCTTTTTCACTCAAAGGTTGATGTTGTTCTAAACGTTTTTTTTGCATTTTTAAGCGTGCTTGCAAGATGGCTTCTTGTGAGGCTTGTTTAAGGTTCCAGGTTAAGCCTAACCAGTTCATACTTTTAATAAACCATTTGCTAGGGTCCCAGTGGTAGGCCTTGATGCCATTACGATAATCACGGGCATACCAGTGGTGGAAATTATGGTAACCCTCACCAAAGGTAAAAATAGCCGTAATCCAGCTGTCTTTGGCCGAGTTGGTATCGGTGTAGTTTTGTTTACCCAGTGTGTGTGCCAATGAATTGATGGCAAAAGTAATGTGATGGGCAAGAAACAGTCTTAAAACGCCACCATAAATAAAACCACCTAAAAAGTCATTCCACAAAAAATGGGCAATCAAAGCGGGCATCAAACCACCAACCAGGCCACCAATCCATTTCCAGTATTTTTCTTGCCACATGACCAAAGGGTCATTGAGCAGATCTTGGGGCCTAGCAGCATTGGCTTTTTTAGAGGATAGAATCCAACCGATGTGCGCCCACCAAAACCCTTCTTGTATGCTGTAAGGATCTTTTTCTTGGTCAACAAATTGATGGTGAACGCGATGTTCAGAAGCCCACTGTATGCAAGATTGCTGAAAAGCACAGGCACCAAAAACCAAGTAAAAGAATTTTAAAACCGGAGATGCTTCATAACTGCGATGAGCAAACAAGCGATGATACCCACAGGTGATGCTCATCAAGGTTGCACACAACATAAAGAGAAACAGTGCAATATTTTGCCAGGCTAAACCATGCATATAAATATGCCAAGGTGTTAAAGTCACTGCAGCCAAACTTAAAATGATGAAGAACGGCGCAGTCACCAAATTGTAACGGGATAAAAATGTCTTTAATTTTTGCATAGTGCTGGCCAGTATAGCAAAAATTAACTTATGACTCTAGTAAAATACAGACCTAGCCATGCGAGCTTAGGTTGAACTTGAAAGCATAAGTTTAAGATTTTTGTAACAAAAGCCAGCGCAGTTGAAGCAGTATCGTGTAAATAGCTTATGCATTGTAAGGTCATACATATGGCTTAAAAGGCCGTATTATGCAGGAACAAGCGCTTTGAAAAAATATGCTGCAGTTTTTTTGATCTTTTATTTGGCCGCGCTCAGGATAAAAATTTAGGTATTGCGCAAATTTTGAACGTTTAGTGAGATTTAGAAAACACTTTTTAAACAGACAATTTGTCGCGATAAAACCAGATTAATCGATCTGGATTAAAAGGTATTCAAATTCATTGATATTAGGATAAGGCAGAACGTCTTTATGCACGCTCATAACTGTACGATGTATGATGCTGTTGCTTGGCCATTCATTGAATTCAAAAACTTTGGCTTTTTACAGTTGCTTTGGCTTAAAATGCAATACAAACATAAAAGATGCTTTGAAACTACTTTTGAAGTATTTACTTTTATATGTCTTGCCCTTTATGCAGCCATAACAAAAAAATACTCTTGAGCCGTGCCAATCAAAAATTATACTATGTTTGTCCACAGTGTGATTTTATTTATTTGGATCGGCAGTTTTATTTATCCAGACAAGAAGAGCAAGAACGCTATGCCAAACATGAAAACACACCGGAAGACCCAAAGTATCAAAAATTTCTGCAACCGGTTTTGGATAGCTTGCTTCCCTATCTAAAAGACAACAGTCTTGGTTTGGATTTTGGTAGTGGTGCAGGGTCTCCTTTGCCGCAGATGTTTGCAGCTTTTGGACACAAGGTGAAAAATTACGATTCATTTTTTTATCCAGATCAAACGCTGTTTCAACATAAATATGACTTTATTGTATCCACAGAAACCTTTGAACATTTGCATCAACCCATCAAAGAGATGAAACGTTTGTTGACTTGCCTTAAACCCGGCGGGTATATTTGTGTGATGACGCAGTTTCTAAGCAACAAAGATGATTTTGAATCTTGGTATTATCATCGTGATCCGAGTCATGTCGGGTTTTTTAATCAGCACAGCTTTCAATATTTGGCCAAGGCCTTGGGTTTGAGCGTTTTTTTTCCACACAAAAGTATTGCTGTGTTTGGAGTGAAGTAGAATGAAGTCAAAGTTTAGATTAATGCTGAGTCTAGTTTTAGCTTTGTTGGCTCTGGCATGCCACAAACAATCTGTTAAACAGCAGCAAAAGCAAAAAACACAAGCAGAACTAGAACCAGAAACAGAGGTCACCCATAGCGTTCAAGAAGGTTACTTTTCATACATGGCCGATGCCAACATGTTTGTCTCTTGTGATAAAAAACACAAAGCCAGTATTTTAATGCAAGGTAAAGCTTACCTTGAACTTGAAAAAAAGTATTTGGCCTTGCAAGTTTCACCACAAAAAGTTTATCTAAAAATGCGCACCACGTTGGTGAATAGAAAAACAGAGCAAGAAGAATTGAACAAACCTGCCTGGCAGATGGATGCCTTGCTTGAATTGAATCAACATAAACAGTGTTCAGATCAAACGGACCTAAAATAAAAACCTTATGGCTTAATCTTTAAGTAGACTTAGTTTATGACAGCTATGATTTACACTTAAGTTCATGATAGTTATAATCTTCATGAATCATCCGCTGTTTTAGTCCGGGGTGGTGAGGGTTGTTTTGAGCAGGAAAAGTTTCGTCTAAACCAATAAAACCATGCAGTATAATATACTCACAATGTTCTCGATCATCGTACCATTGCTGAATATCAAAAATGAGTTGCATGCATTGACTTTCACCTAAGTCGTCGTTTGAAAACTCAACAGAATTAAGAAATTGCGCAGTATATTTTTTTTCTGTTAACTGTAGGGCATCATAAATCATGACTGAGAATGTTGGGTAATTGCTGGCACCACAATAAAGAAGACTGGGCTTTTGATCAATATAAATAGCAATGAGATCTTTGGTTGGGCTAAGGGTAGAGAAATCACCGTTTTCTGAGTTGAACATGCGTTCTATGATTTCTTCAGCATCCGTTTGCTTGGCCAACTCAAGTTCAAAAGCTATGCGTGGATCAGGAGATGCCATCAAACTGATGATGTGAGTGCTTGGTGGTAAAGCTTTGGTAGGTTGTTCAGGCGAAGACAAAGATAGAGAGTCAAGAGTTTGTGCCTGAGTTAGATTAAACAAAAAAAGGGCTACACAAAAAAAATTGAATTGCCAAAGACGCATACAGAAATTCTTACTGTTGATTGCGCAAAGAGTCAAGATGAAAATTTATAGGGTGAAGAAGATATTTTTAATAAATTTCAGTTATGACAAGTAGAGTTTATACCCTACATGTGTCGGCTTGAAACCTAAGTTGGTGTAAAATCGGTTGGCTTCAGAACGGCTTTTGTTTGAGGTGAATTGAATAATTTTGCAATTCTTTTGTTTTGCCAAAGCAATACAATGCTTGATGAGTGTTTTGCCCAAACCTTTGCCTCTAAATTTTTTTTCAACACGCACACTTTCAATTTGCAAACGCTTCGCACCCTTAAAGCTTAAATGGGGTAGATACATAACTTGAGCGCAAGCCAAAATTTCCAAAGTGATGGCTTCCTGCATGATGATGACATCAAAGTATTCGCTACGTTGTATATGCATAAAAGCTGCTTTGTATTGCTCAAAAATAGTATCAGATAAAGACTCGCGAGTTTTACCCAAGTGATCTTGATTCAGTAAATTAATGATACTATCCAAGTCATTCACATGTGCTGAACGAAATCTAACATCCATAATCAATCACTGTATACAAAACTGACAAAAAAAACCACAAAGCATGCCTATAAAAAAAGCGGTGTCTACGCTGAAAGATCATAAATCTAAACAGACGCATTCCCGCCTTTTTTAAATAGAAGAATAAAGTAGAAAATTAACCTAAAACTTTTTCAAAACCACCGTTACCATACTTTAAGGTTGCAGCACCACGTGATACTTTAGAAATGCTGGCTTGTTCTTCTGTGCTCACTTGACGTTGAGGTTTTTCTTTAAGCAAAGATTTAACAATTCTAACACGTAAATCCAAATCTTCAATTTCTGCAGGTGTTAATAAGTCAGCCAAAAAAGCTTCCATGGTTTTAGGTCCTTTAACAGACAAGATGATTTTACTTAGTTTTTTGAGTTTATTTTTATCCATTGATGTTTCCCCTTATGTTTTTTGTGGCTCGTGACGTACTGTTGTTGAGCTACATATTATTTATCTCATGTCGCTACATATGACAAAAATCAAAATAAATAAATAGAAATATTCACTTTTTTTAGGTTTTTTACAAAAAACCGAAGGGTGTGTACGTTTTTTAACTCTTTATTGTTGGATGAAATATAAGAGAAAGCGTTAATCTTAAACACAAGCAAAGCTATGGAGTTTATAAAAGTAACGTATTGAGTTTTTACACCTATACAGAAGATGCGTGCAGTGAAAAAAATGGATATGTTTGGCAAAAAGCACATAAGCTTGAGCAAGGCAGCATGCGTCTGTATCAAGGTGAAGAGGGTCAGCTCTGCCCCATTCATCATAAAAACCAATACACAGTAGAAGGGTAGGGTTGGTATAGTAGTCCGCCTAAGAAAGTATACAATTTAAATACAGAGACCCATGTCTATTATGTTGGCCCCCCAAAATAAATCAAGTTTTGGTGCATGATACCAAGTGGATCAACAAGTAAAATGATTAAATTTCCAATCTATGCTTTTTTGGATATCAGAAAAGCATAGCTTAAAATAATGATTGTTGCATGCGCTAAACTTAAGTGCAATAGCTTCATCCAAATTGGACTTAAGTTTAATAAGGTGGCCCAACCAAAACTTAAGGCAACAATTAAATAACTTCCCAATACGGTAAACTTGTGTGAAGAAAACTGCTCTTGCTGTTTGAGCAACCATAAAAACGTTAGCACACAAAACACACTGGCCAGAACAGGATGCGATAAACGCAAACGGACTAACAAGGGGCTAGCTGAGTTGATGTCTGCAAGAAAGCCGGTGATTAAACTCATGCTGGGGTAAAGCGTTCCTGCCAAGGCGGCCAAAGCGCCGGTGAAAGCAACAGCAGCTAAGAATACCAGCAAAGGTCTGTAAACATGTTTTAGTTTTGGGTTGATCTGGTGCACAACGTGGCTATGGATGAAACTTAAAAAAATACACAAGGTCAAGGCCAAACTGTTGATTTGATGAAAGCCAATGGCCCAGGCTCTAAAAATTGAGGCATTGTTCCCAACAAGTTCCAACTTAACCAAAGCCGCACCGATCAAGGCTTCAGATAAAGTGAACAGTAACATAAAAAATAAACTTGTTCGGACGGGGTGTTTTTTGGGATAAAGCTTTCTACCCCATAAGAACAAAAACAAAGCCAGAATACCAAAAATACCGGTGGACAAACGATGCGACCACTCAATCCACTGAGCCATGTCAGCGGCTTGCGGGATAAATTGATCCTCACACAAAGGCCAAGACTTGCCACAGCCATCACCAGAAAAACTGATGCGCACCCAAGCGCCCCACAAAATCACCAAAAAATTGTAGATGAGGAAGAATACGATACTGGTGCAAAATCCTTTGCGTAAACGTTTTCCACGGTCAAGCGACATAGGCTTTTACTACAGAAACATGCTGTAAGCGGCAACAAAAATATAGTTAGGGCCATGCTTTATTGGATAAGGAAAGTCAATTGCCTAAGCAAAAATAAAAGTGATAGATAACAGATAGTGTTAAAACAAGTTCAATTTTTTACAGTTGATGGTGCATTGACTTGCCTTAGCTGTGCAATTTTCAAGCAGAGTCGTAAATGAGAAGTATAAATAAATACAAGCAGATAAGGTGAAAAATTTTGGCATCTTAATTGCTCCATTAAATCATCATGAAACATATACCTTTAGTTATTAATAAAACATTGCTTTTAACAGTGTCATTAACGGCGATGTTTTTCAGTGGCTGTTCCAGAGATTTAGATGGCGGGAGTTTTTTTGAAACCTTTGATAAGCCTGGAACAAGTGGTGTTAACCTTAGTGTTGGCAACGTTGTTGGTTTGGATGTACTTCTTGTATGGGAAGACAGCGCCGACAATCCAGAGCCCTACACTGTAGTTAACCTACCCGTCACATACGAAATACATATGGCCCAGGGCAGTGATATTAATTTTAGTGTTGTGAGTACTCAAAACGTGATGGATGTTAAAGAATATGTTTTTAGTTCATCAACTCCCAACTCTAGCTATCGTTTTAAAATTAAATCTTTATACAGTGATGGCAGCAGTGATTTTTCAAATATTGTTCATGCTCAAACACAGCAGTCGTCGGGAAGCTATTCTCCCAATGCGCCAACAGCCATTGCGTTAAACTTGGTGAATGGCTGTGACATACAATTTGATTTTCACGACAGTTCTCAAAATGAACATTCATTTGAAATTGAGCTAAAATTTAGAGAGTGGGATTGGGATTGTTGGCAAGATGATGATTGCTACTGGGAACCAAGAAGTAGAACACGCTTTTACAGTATGGATCTTAGTCCAGAACAAAAACTTAATATGGGATTACGCTCAATTATTCAAAGCATTCCGGGCAGAGTCAATCAAAACAATTCAGGTGACTTGGGTTATGCTCCTTCTGATTATCGGTTTCGTGTAAAAGCAATAAATGCTCAAGGAGAAAGTGAATACTCTGAGTGGTCTTACATGAATGATAGTCCACCAGAAAGTTGTTTTTAAAATCATCATGATAAACACACAGAAAACTTGAACAATTAAAGTCATTTTATAGTTTTAAGAATGTGCAAAAGCTTTCTGCGTATTTAAAAAACTTAAACTAAAGCTAGGTATTTTTTTATAGAGAGCAATAATATATCAACATCTTCTTGTTCATGAAAAATATGAAAAGAAGCGCGCACACCATCTAAATTATCTTCGTGGATATGACGTAAACGCAGATGAATGTTTTGATTGTTGATTTGAACTATGTTTATTTTTGAGTAGCATAAATCTTTACTGTCGAGCCAAGTAGTGTTGAGCCTGTCTTCAATGGCAAAGGTGACCATGGCACTGTAACTGCTAGCATCGGCATGGACAATATCATGAATATGAAAACGTGATTGCGATTGATTGTATTGCTTAAGGCCTTGTCTAAAATAATTAGACAAAGATAAAACTTTGCTTTGGATTCTGTCCACACCAATGCTTTCAAACAAATGAACAGCTTGAGCTAAGCCTGCAAACAGTTGCGTGTTTTGCGTGCCATAGGCATAGCGGTTAGCATTTTGAACAAGATCAATCTGCAGAGGTGAAAAACTTGCCAAAGAACAAGAATAGGCACCAACAAACTGTGCTTGAATAAAATTTTGGACATCATGGTGAACATAAAGAACGCCGGTACCTTTGGGTCCACATAGCCATTTATGTCCACTGGCAGCATAGGCATGACATTGATAAGATTTGACATCTATAGGCATCATACCAAGAGATTGTGCACCATCAATAAAGTAAAAAATCTTATGGGTTCTTGAGGTGTTTAGTTGACTAATTTTTACGCCAATGGCTTCTACAGGAAAACGGTAGCCATCAGATGCAATATGAGGGATACTTAAAATAACAGGACGATCAGGAAGTGCGTTGAGTTTATCAAAAATAAGGTCTGTACATTCGTTTTGGCTAAGTTTGTTACATGAAAAAGTAACAATATCCATATCACCATCTTTTTGTGAGCGATTCACCCAAGCAGCAACATTTCCCACATGTTCTTTTGTACTGGTGAGTAAAATATATTTTTTATTGGTTTTGGGTAAGCCCTTGCAAATAATATTAACCCCTTCGGTTGTGTTGCGGGTCAAAACAATCTCCTCGCTGCTGCAGTTGATGAACTGAGCCAGCGTTTTTTTATGATTTTCCCAGTCTCGACTTCCATCACTAGGAAGCTTTTGTTGACCGTCAACAAAATCACCATTGATCATTTTAACTGTGTTGCAGAGCTTTTCAATGACTTGATGTGAAGAGGGTCCAACGGTGGCGGTATTGAAGTAACGTATTTTTGGATTGCGTGTGTGTGGAAAAAGATTTTTTATATTTTGCCAAGCATGACCATTGCTATCAAAGTCATTGCTAAGGTTGATGTCTTGGGCAAATGCAGAAGGCAGAAGTTTTTTAAAATTGAATAAAGATAGGCCTAGAGTAGCCATAAAAGTTTGAATAAAATGCTTGCGACTTGTTTTTAACATGATGCGTTATATCTTTTTTCTGTCGCTTTGTAAACGTATTTTTTAATTCAACTTTGGGGTGGGGATTATAGCCCTTATTATTGAGCTTTGGGGAAAAAGCTTGCTACGCAAATAGTTTACAATAAAACCAAAGCCATGGGTTTATAAACATTAAGTGTATGAAATTATTTCTTTAATTTTGGAACATGTTTTGCATTTTATACTGATATGAAAGGATTGAATCTATTATGGCTGATGCTGTGTCTGACTTGCATGCATTGTGGCACAGTCAACATTGCTGCCAGTAATGGTGGGTCGGATCTTGGAGGAATTCAGCCCCCAGATGTACCCGGTATCCCTCCCTTAATACCATCGCCTACACCTAATCCAAATCCTTCTCCCACGCCAAGTCCTTCTCCGATATGTCCCAATTTTACCATGCCACCCATAGTTTCAGGCGGTATGCCTATAGCACTACAAAGAGATCAAGAGCCTTTTGCTTTGCCCCAAAACACGTTTTACAGTGAAGATGTTGCCTATGGCAGCCAACAAAGAACATGGATGGATGTATTTTTGCCTGAATCTTCTAATGCAACAGCCGTTATTGTTTATATTCATGGCGGTGGTTTTTCTGGCGGTGATAAAGACAGTGATGTTTTGGAAGATACAGCCAGCAGCCAAGCGTTTATTCAAGGTTTACTCAATCAAAATATTGCTTTTATTCGAGCCAATTATAGCTTTTTACAATCGCCCGATAACAGTGATGGCGTGTTTGGATCATTACAAGATATCAAACGCCTGATTCAGTTTATTCGTTACCATCATCAGGCATTGAACATCAATCCCGAAAAAATAGGCATGATTGGCCGGTCAGCAGGAGCTGGAGCAGCAACGTGGATGGCGCTGCACGATGACATGATGAACAGTAACAGCTCTGACCCAATAGAGCACATGCCAACACGCATACAAGCAGCCATAAGTTTACACGGCCAAGCCAGTTACGATTTAATGCAATGGGAAACGGTTTTTCCCGGTTTGGATATTGAGGTGCTGTACAACAGCAGTCTTGAGATTCAGCAAAGCATCCACGCGTTTTACACTATCAGTGATTTTTCACAGATCTTCAGTCAACCCACTTTGGGACAAAGACAGAGCTTAGATTTTTTAAGCATGACCGATGACTGCGATCCTCCTGTGCAATTGATCAATCTTAATCCAGACAATGGCATACCCACCAGCATTGGAGAATTAAACCATCATCCCAACCATGCTCAAGCCTTGTATAACCAGCTTATTGGCTCAGGGAATACAGCTGTTGAAGCCTTAATCCCAGCCTTCAATATTGAAGACCCTGTAGCCCTGCTAAGTCCATTGGACTTTTTTATACGTGAGTTGAACTAAAGTTTTTATAGCCCGATGCGTACTTGACCAAATCAGATATAGGTCCAATGCCATGGCATCTATATTAAGCTAAAAATTTATGGCAAAGCGTTTTGAACAAGTTAAAAGTGGTTTTTTTGTATATTTATGTCACTATGCAAAAATGAAACATGTCTTTTTATCCTTGATTCTATTTTATTCGAGTTTGCTTTTGGCCAACTTTAAACACAGCCATGCGCAGTGGACCGCTGTTTTGAAACAACACACAGAACAAAAAAATCAACAAGTGCTGGTCAACTACCAAGCCATAAAAAAAAATAGTGTCAAGCTCAATCAGTACTTAAAACAACTGGAAACATTGAGCAGCAAGGACTTTAAACAATTCAGTCAAAAACAAAAACTGGCTTTTTGGATCAACGCTTACAATGCCTACACTGTAAAATTAATTGTTGATCATTATCCGGTAAAATCCATCAAAGATATCAACTCCGGTTGGTTTAAAGGTGGACCCTGGAAGAAAAAATTCATCCCGTTGATGGGTAAAACCTACAGCTTGGACAACATTGAGCACGATATTATACGTCAAAACTTTACTGAAGCTAGAATTCACTTTGCCGTCAACTGTGCATCCATGGGCTGTCCCTCCTTGTTTCAACAAGCATTTACTGCAGAAAAGCTTGATGAGCAGTTGAGCCAAGCGGCCAAACACTTTTTAAGCAACCCCAATAAAAACCGTGTTAAAGACAGCAGCATGAAAATTTCTAAAATTTTCAAGTGGTACGGTGATGATTTTAAAAAACAATACGGCAGTTATCAGCAGTTTATTGTTGAAACGCTCAAACTTAAAAAGAAAAATTATTCCGTGGATTTTTTGGACTATGACTGGTCACTTAATGAAACAAGGTAAGATGATATGATAAAAAAAGTTGGTTTTAGAGTTAGCCTTGTTCTCGGCTTGGCAGCAGTTGTGTTGTTGGCTAAGTCTTTTGGACTTACGGATTACTTAAGTCTTAATTATATTAAAGAAAACTTGGATGCTTTTGCCAGCTATTATGAAAAGCATCAAATATTGAGTTTGCTATTGTTTTTTGTTGTGTATGTTGGGGTTACCGCTTTGTCTCTTCCCGGTGCCGCTGTAATGACTTTGCTGGCCGGGGCTTTGTTTGGATTTGTTGTTGGCACGGTGTTGGTGAGTTTTGCCAGCACATTGGGAGCCAGTCTGGCTTTTATTGTAGCTCGTTTTGTATTACGAGACAGTATTGAAAATAAGTTTTCTAAGCAGTTTAAAAAAATCAATGACGGCGTAAAAAAACAAGGCGCCTTTTATTTATTCAGTTTGCGTCTGGTTCCCATCATTCCTTTTTTTGTCATCAATGCTGTGATGGGTTTAAGCAAAATGAAACTATGGACCTTTTATTGGGTGAGCCAGGTAGGCATGTTGGCTGGAACCATGGTCTACGTTAATGCGGGCAAGCAATTGGCCAGTATAGACACTTTATCAGAGGTTTTGTCATTTAAAGTGTTGTTATCCTTTGCAGCTCTGGCTTTGTTGCCATGGTTGACCAAAGCCATGCTTAAAATAATCAAAACAAAAAAAATCTACAAAAACTACAGCAAACCCAAACACTTTGATTACAACATGGTGGTGATAGGCGCCGGCTCTGCCGGTTTGGTTACCGCTTATATAAGCGCAACCGTCAAAGCCAAAGTCGCCTTGATTGAAAAAAACAAGATGGGCGGGGATTGTTTGAACACCGGCTGTGTTCCCTCAAAAGCCATGATTAAAAGTGCAAAGCTGGCCCACCAAATGCAACATGCAAGCAGGTATGGGCTGGAAGACACCAAAGCTAAAATAGATTTTAAAAAAGTCATGCAGCGTGTGCATGAGGTCATTAAAAAAATTGAACCGCATGATTCGGTAGAACGCTACACAAACTTGGGCGTGGAATGCATCAAAGGTGAAGCCAAAATTATTTCTCCCTGGGAAGTTAAAGTCAACGGAAAAACTTTAACCACACGCAACATCACCATTGCCACCGGAGCCAGTCCTTTTGTGCCAGCGTTACCCGGGATGGATCAAATCACACCCTTAACTTCAGAAAACTTATGGCAGCTTGAAACATTGCCTAAAAAATTAATCGTCTTGGGCGGTGGTCCTATAGGCTGTGAAATGGCGCAAAGTTTTGCCCGTTTGGGCAGTCAAGTGACACAAGTGGAAATGATGGATAGGCTCATGGGGATTGAAGATAAAGCGGTCAGTGAGATTTTACAGCATCACTTTGAACAAGAAGACATTGAAGTACTCACGCAACACCAAGCGCAGGCGATAATTGTAAAAGACGGTAAAAACTATGTCCAGCTCAAATACAAAGATAAAACCATTGAAAAAGAGTTTGATGCCTTGCTTGTTGCTGTGGGGCGAAAAGCCAACATCAAGGGCTTTGGTTTAGATGATTTAGGCATTCAATTGAGAGACAACCAAAGCATTGAGGCCAATGCATACTTGCAAACCAATTACCCCAACATTTATGTCTGTGGGGATGTGACGGGACCTTATCAACTCACGCATACAGCGTCGCATCAAGCCTGGTACTGCGCAGTCAATGCATTGTTTGGCAAGTTTAAAAAGTACAAAGTTGATTATTCCGTGATTCCCTGGGCCACTTACACCGATCCAGAAATAGCCACTGTTGGTTTAAATGAGCAACAAGCAAAAAAACAAGGCATTGATTATACCTTAAGCACTTACAACATAGATGATCTGGATAGAGCCATTGCCGACAGTGAAAATCATGGCACTGTCAGGGTTTTAACCAAGCCGGGCAGTGATAAAGTCTTAGGCGCCACCATCGTTGGCCAACATGCTTCTGATCTCATTGTTGAGTTTGTTGCAGCCATGAAACATGGCTTTGGTTTGAATAAAATTTTATCCACCATTCATGTTTACCCCAGCATGGCAGAAGCCAATAAATTTGTTGCTGGCAACTGGAAAAGACAGCAAACCGGGGAACGTATTTTTAAATGGCTTAAAAAGTTTCATGCTTGGCAACGTTAAAGTTTTTGCAATTTAATGGCGCTCTGCTAGCTTTAAAAAATATGGATTTTAGCAAAGACCTTATTTATTTTGTTGTTCTGCTTAACCCATTTGCGCAAGCCATAGCACTGTGGGACCTTATGCAAGAGACGGGTTGGCGTGAGTTTTTATCTGTTTATGGTAAGGCCACGCTGTTGAGCTTTGGCGTTTATTTGCTGTTTATTATTTTTGGGGATTCTATTGTTGATAACGTTTTTCAGATTCGTTTATCCGCGCTAAAAATATTTGGTGGCATTATTATCATGACCATTGGTTTTAGAAACATCATGCTTGGGGTCAAAAACAATTTATTGCTCAACGCCAAAGTATCAGACTTGGCGCAAGAAATATCGCTGCCTTATATTATAGGACCTGCCACTTTATGGCTGAGTATTTTGATGGGCAAAGAGTATCCTTGGTATATGGGGGCTTCAGGCATTGGTAGTGTTATGTTGTGTAACTGGGCTTTGCTTGTTGTAGGGCATTATTTTTTCAGTAATCTGAAACGATCTAAGGAAACTTTAGTAGGAAAGTATCTTAGTGTATTGATGCGCACCACATCTCTGTTTATTGGTGCCATTGGCGTAGACATGGTCATGTCAGGTTTACAAGAGTTAATCACTGAGACAATAAAAACAAATATTTAGTATTTTTTGTTTAAAAACAACAGCTTAAAATGTTCTTAAAAAGAACAAACTTGCATGAATTTGTTAAACATGTTACGCAGCGCGTATGAAAAACAATGAGATTAAAACAAAAGCACTATTTTTTGTGATGATGCTAGGTTTAAGTGCGTTCGCACAACAGCCTAATATGTCAGAGATAGAGAATCATCAAAACAATTACCAATCAAAAAGTGGCCCATTAAACTATGATGCAAGCTATGTTTATACGGTTGAAGTTCCAGAAACAGAACATCAACAAGCGATGGCCGTAGATTTGAGCTTAAATTGCCAATGGAAAGTTACACAAAGCAATGCCTGCACCTTTGAAGATATGCAGATAAAAAAAATAATCACCGGTCACACACGGTACTGTCCGCAACACATTGAGTTTTATCATTCTGACTATGGAGAGTTTACAGCTCCGGTTCAACTGAGCAGAACACAACAAGGGCTTGAGTGTCTTATTCCCTTGCATGTTAGTCGTGGAAGCCTTGCCAATTATAACTTAAGTGAGTTTGGGGCACGGGCACGTTGCACACTTGAATTGCTCAGTAACAGTGATGTTGCAAGACTTTGGTTTTACCGTGTCCAGCCTAAAGAGCTGCAAGGTTCAAACCAGAGTAGACTAAAATTTTAATCTTTATTTATCAATGTACACAAGTTCTGTTGCGCCAAGGCCACAAAAGCATCCATAAAGCAATGCGTCTTGTACTGCTGATTGCATGTGGTATGCAATCGGCAAATAAAAAGTTCATTTGGAGAGTGTTTAATGAATCGTAATGTATTTTTCTTTAGTTCCGCCATTATTATTTTAATTACCATTTTAGGTGCATCTGCCGCAACAGAAGTTGGATCGTTCATTGGTCAGATCCAAGAGGGTGTGAGTAATAGTTTTGGTTGGTTGTACCTGGTGGGCATGACCAGCTTTTTGATATTTATGACCGGCATTGCGATGTCGCGTTTTGGCACGATTCGTTTGGGAGAGGACAACAGTCAACCAGAATTTAAGACTTTGTCTTGGTTGGCCATGCTGTTTAGTGCCGGCATGGGAATTGGTCTTTTGTTTTATGGTGTAGCGGAACCCATCATGCATTTTAATCGTCCAGCCCCTTTTGTTGATCATTTTGCAGCAGCCGATGCCCACAGATATGCCATGGCTTTAACCTTCTTTCATTGGGGTTTGCATCCTTGGGCATGTTACGCATTGGTAGGCTTGGGTTTGGCCTTTTTTGCTTATCGCAAGCACATGCCGCTTTCCATGCGCTCCGTTTTTTATCCTATATTTAAGGATAAAATCAAAGGGGTCACCGGTGATATCATTGATATTGTTGCCATTGTCAGTACTTTGTTTGGTGTGGCCACGTCTTTGGGCTTTGGGGCGTCACAGGTTAATGCCGGGCTCAGTTATTTATTTGGGATACCACAAAACCAGTTAATTCAAGCTTTAATTATTATAACCATTACCGGCTTTGCCACCATTTCTGTGGTCAGTGGCTTAAAAAAAGGTATCAAGCTTTTAAGTCAGGGCAACATGCTTTTGGCTTTTGGCTTATTATGTATTGTTCTTATTTTGGGTCCAACGGTCTATATTATCAATTCCTTGGTGGATAATATTGGTGCATACCTATCTGAGTTTTCTAGGCTTTCATTTAGGCTGTATACTCAAAATGAAGAAGCCAAAAGCTGGCAAACGGGCTGGACATTGATGTACTGGGCTTGGTGGATTGCCTGGTCACCCTTTGTGGGGATGTTTATTGCCAGAATTTCAAAAGGCAGGACCATTCGTCAATTTATTTTGGGAGTGATGGCCATTCCAACCTTGATGTCGTTTGTATGGTTTACGGTGTTTGGTAGCAGTGCCTTAAAATTTGAAATTGAACAGCCCGGTTCTTTATCTAAAGTGATTGATCAGAGCATTGTTGAAGCCTTGTTTGTATTTTTAGAAAACTATGCTTTTTCAGCCGGTTTGTCCTTGATTGCGGTGGTATCTATTATTTTGTTTTTTGTAACCTCATCAGACTCAGCTTCGTTGGTCATTGATACCATTGCCAGTGGCGGTAAAAAAAATCCGCCGGTAGCGCAAAAAGTCTACTGGGCCTGCCTTGAAGGTTTTGTTGCAGCGGTACTTTTATACTTTGGTGGCCTAAAAGCTCTGCAAACAGCCTCTTTGTTGGTGGCTTTGCCCTTATGTATTTTACTCATCATGTCCATGTACGGATTGTTAAAAGCATTTAGAACAGAACTTCCCAAAAAACCTGGTCATGGATGAACCGGGTTAAGGCTAGGACAAGTGTTTTTTAGATATTTTTTTGATCAATAGCTTTAACACGATCTGCATATAAAAACAGACAAACAAAATTATGCCTTGTTACAAAAATGAGTTTTTTAGCCTTATAAGTGTAGCAGTGTAACGAGCATATATGTACTTGTTGATCAGTACAACAAATTTAATCTTATAGTTAAGAGTATAAAAAATTTACATATCTATAAAATCTGGTTTAATTTGCACATGAAGCACAAAATCAATCAAACCAAACACGGTTATACACGTTACTTTAGTTTTCTTTTAATCAGTTCCTTCATGTTTTATGCATGTGGTGGACTGGAGTTGGGCTCATCCAGTATTTTTGGCTGGGTTCACCCATCCAGTAATGAAGCCTCTATCAACCCAGCTGGCTCAGAGGGTCAAAACCCTAAGATTGCCTTTAATAACAATAATGAGGGTAGCCTGGTTTGGGAACAGGAAGATGGCTCTGGAGATAACCAGGCCTTTATCAGTTTTTATAAAAATGGAGTTTGGACCCACCCAAGTGATTTATCAGACAACATTAGCTTAGATGGAGAAAATATAGAGCAAGTTGTTCATGCCATGGACGATGATGGAAACATCATTGTTGCAATGACTCAATACAATGGATCTGAAAATCAAGTGTATCTAAGTGAATACCGTGATGGTACCTGGACCTATCCAGCAGACTTGATGGATAGCATCAGTGTTGCGGCGGGTACAGCTGCCTATGATGTGGAAGTGGCCATGAACAACAACGGAGAAGCTGTGGTTGTTTGGGTCCAGTACGATGGTACAGCCGATGATAACATCTATTTAAGTGAGTATCGCAATGGTTCTTGGATGCATCCAGCGGACCTAGATGATCACATCAATCCCGATGGTGGCTTTGCCTACGATGTAGAAGTAGAGATGAATGATCAAGGTGTTGTATTGGTCACCTGGGTACAGTATGACCCTGTCGCAGACAATGACAATGTATATTTAAGCGAGTATCGCAATGGTTCTTGGACGCATCCAGCAGACTTGGATGATCATATCAGTCCTGATGGAGAGAATGCAGTTGACCCAGAGCTTGATATTAATAGTAAAGGCGATGCCATTGTTGTTTGGTCACAACACGTGGATGGTGTGATTGACGATCAAGTCTTTATGAGCCATTATAAAAATGGCAGTTGGACGCATCCAGCAGATTTAACAGATTACATAAGCCCGGGTGAAACGGACGCTGATGATCCGGAGGTTGCTTTAGACAATAAAGGCAATGCCATTATCACCTGGAACCAAGACAATGGTAGTCAAGATCATATCTACATGAGTGAGTATCGCAATGGCACTTGGACGCATCCAGCAGATATAGATGACCATATCAGTCCATCTACCACCAACAGCGTTGATAGTGGTGCCGATGATGCCATTGTACAGATGGATGACAAAGGTGAAGCCATTATTGTTTGGGAGCAAGAATACGATGATGAAGATGATCGCGTTTATATGAGCGAATACCGTGATGGTCAATGGATACATCCAAAAGATATTGATGATCACATCAGTCCTGGCACGAGCATAGCTCAAGACCCAAAACCCGTCATGCTCAAAAACGGTAAAGCCTTCATTACTTGGGAGCAAGAAGATGATTTGGAAGACGATCAAATTTTCTTGAGCACCTATGAAGTTCAACAGGTGTTGTAAAACAGCTTAAACTGATTTTAAGCCTCAATAAAAAAGCTCCTTATTTTTTATAAAAAGATAGGGAGTTTTTTTTAATCGTTTGATACTCAGTTTATAGAACAGCAGTCATACGCTGGTCAACATAATGATGAAGTTTTGTATGTACTATTATGAGTATTAGGTTTATTTAAATTACTTTGCGGTAGATTAAGAAATGTATAAAACAACAAAACAAGATGTGCTTAAATCATTTTTTTAAGTTTTTTTAAACTCCTGGATTGTTCATCCACTTCTTTGGATAAACTGTTACACACCAAATCACACAACTGAAAAACCATTTTATCAGCTATTGAATAGTAGACAGAGACGCCATGCTTTTCTTTCTTAACATAACCAGCTTGTTCAAGCATTTTGAGATGTTTGCTGACATTGGGTTGACTACAGTTAAGCTCGGTATGAAGATCCGTAACATTCATTTCACCACTCATCAGCAATTGTACAATAGCAAGACGTAAAGGTTCAGATAAAATTTTAAACTTTTGGGCCACTAGATCCAAAACTTCTTCAGACATGGGAGGTTTTTTATTGCGTTTGTTTTTCATTTGTAATATATTCTTATTTAGTTATATAATAATATTATTATAACATAGAAAAAAATGAAAGCAATCTATGAGTGAGAGTAAAAAGATGAATGTAGACTATATCAGCGTAAAAGATCTTAAAAGCATTGTTGAAAAACATGGCGCTGATAATGTTATTGATATCAGAGAAAGTATTGAGTTGGCTCTAGAAAAATTTCCGGGTAGTCAACATATTCCCTTGTCCAGTTTTGAGCAGAACATTTCTCAACACAAAAAAAACAAAGAAGCCTACATTTTTTGTCGTTCAGGAGCCCGCGCCAAAACAGCGGCCTACAAAATGGCCAATAGGGGCTTTAAAAAAGTGTATATTGTAGATGGAGGCATAGAGGCTTGGAAAAGAGCTGGATTTAAAGTAGAAAAAGGAGAAGGGCTTTTTAAGATGATGCCCAAACGTTTTATCATAGGCCTACTAACCCTTATAGCATTAGCAGCCTATTTTTTAAGATCATAAAGGAGAAAGACATGCAGCACCATGAAGTAAAACATTTTTTTGACCCAGAAACTTGGACCTTAAGCTATGTTGTTTATGACCAAAATAGCAAAGACGCTGTTTTGATTGACCCTGTCTTAAACTATGACCCAGCATCATCCAAATACAGTGATGAATCGATCAAAGAAGTCATGGACTTTATTAAGACAGAGGCGCTCAATGTTCATTATATTATGGATACACATGCGCACGCGGATCATGTGACCGGCATGAAAGAAATAAAAAGCTATTTACCCAAAGCCAAAACCGTTATTGGAAAACACATTGCTTTGGTACAAGACGTATTTAAAGATATTTTTAATCTTAAAGACGTGTCACCAGCAGAACAAATTTTTGATGTCTTGGCAGATGAGGGTCAGGACTTGCAAGCAGGAACCTTAACCATCAAAACCATCTTTACCCCAGGACATACCCCGGCCTGTGCATCCTATTTGATTGGCGATGCAGTGTTTACCGGAGATGCCTTATTTATGCCAGATTTTGGAACCGGGCGCTGTGATTTTCCTAAAGGCAGTGCTGAGGATTTGTATCACTCTGTCCATGATAAGCTGTATGCCTTACCTGATGAAACAAGAGTATTCACTGGCCATGATTATATGCCAGGAGGAAGAGCCTTAAAGTTTGAATCCAGCATTAAAGAAGAAAAAGAAAACAATATTCAACTAAAAGCAAGCACAAGCAAGGAAGAGTTTATTGCCTTTCGGACGGAACGAGATAAACAGCTTAAAGCACCAAGGTTGTTGCTGCCAAGCATCCAGCTGAATATTAGGGCAGGAAACTTCCCTAAAGCAGAAGATAATGGCGTCAGTTATATCAAGATGCCTTTACTAAAAAAATAAATACTTTGTAGAAGTTCTAGGGCGTGTTGACATTTCAAACAGACTAAAAGTGAATGAACTCGCAAAGGTGCTTAGACAAGCCTTTTGCCTTCTGCAAAAAGTGCCAGGCACATTTGCTACATTATACAGGTATCTTAATATTTTCAAATAGTTATAGCTAAATTGTCAACATGCTCTAATAGTCATTCAAATAAAAGTGATGGATAAAAATCGGGGACAGGCATCAGCGACGCATGCCCCCCCCCCCTTTTTCTTTATCCCGCAAATTAAATCATGACAGCATGAGCCGCAATAGCTTGTGTCTTGGGTAAAACAATGCTTAAAATAACAGGACGATGTTGGCCGATGCCTACAATTTTATCCTCAGCAATACAAAAATTGCCTTACCCTATATCAGTTTTATTTTTTATCTGACGCTTTCTATTTTGGTGAGTCTGCATATCTTGTTGCGCAGACAAGAAAATAAAACAGCCTTGGCATGGTTGGCCCTGGTTTGGTTGTCTCCGTTTTTTGGATCATTATTGTACATGGCCTTTGGTATCAATCGGGTATGGCGCAAAACCAAATTGCTTAAATCGCCCGCGATTAAAAAAGTTATTGAGCAGCTCTATCAGACAGACATTGCTCAAGAATTAAATATTCCAGACAACTTAGAAAGCCTGGCCAACACCCATTCAAGAATCAGCTCTTTTCCTTTAAGTGCAGGCAATCAAATTAAACCTTTGATCAATGGGGAACAAGCCTATGCGCCTATGCTTGAAGCCATCAAGCAAGCCAAGCATAGCGTTAGCATGTGCAGTTATATTTTTGATGATGATGCTATCGGTAAAAAATTTGCTCAAGCCTTGATTGAAGCGAGTAAAAGAGGCGTAGAAGTATGTTTATTAATTGATGCCGTAGGTTTAAGGTATTCTTTTCCTTCTATTCTTCATCGATTCAAGCACAGTCAAGTCAAAGCCAAACGATTTTTACCGACCTTTGTTCCTTGGAAAATGCCCTACATTAACTTGCGCAATCATAGAAAAACTTTGATTATTGATGGTGAAAAAGGGTTCACAGGAGGTATGAATATCAGGCTAGGGCATTGTCTTGAAGGGAGGCATAAGCATAAAATTCAAGATGTTCATTTCTTTGTAGAGGGGCCCATCATCAAACAAATGCAAGTTGTGTTTGTAATGGATTGGTTGTACAGCAGTGGTGAAACACTGACGGGTAAAAAATGGTTTCCAAATCTTAAAGATGCTGGAAATAGTATGATGCGCAGTATTTTAGATGGTCCTGATGAAGATATCAATACCTTAAAAATGATTTTGATTAGCGCAATCAGCCAAGCCAAAAAAAGCATTAGCATCGTAAGCCCATACTTTTTACCCAATGTTACTTTGATCAATGTTTTGAAAGTTGCACAGCAAAGAGGTGTTAAAATTAACATTGTTGTCCCAGAAGAAAACAACCTAAAACTGGTTCATTGGGCCAGTCAAAAAATTTTAGAAGAAATGGTAAAGATGGGTTGTCATGTTTATTCAAGTAAGCCGCCGTTTGATCATAGCAAGTTGATGTTGGTTGATGATGCATGGGCTTTTATAGGATCAGCCAACTGGGATTCTAGAAGTCTGCGTTTAAATTTTGAATTCAATTTAGAAGTCTATGATCAGAATTTTTCACAAGAGATAAAAAAAATAATTGATCAAAAAATTGAGCAAGGTAGAAAATTAAAACGGCATGATTTTTTAGATATCAACCTTCTTAAGCAACTTAAAATAGGTTTGGCTAGATTGTTTATCCCCTATCTTTAAATAATAAAACAATGCTTAAAATTTTTATTGACTAGTGTGTTAATAATGAATATAAAATATATAACTTGATAAGAATATTACTATATAGTAATATATAAAGTTGAATAGAAAGGATTTGTTATGAATGTTGATCGTTTTGTGTTTGCTTTTGCAGGGTTTATGATTTTACTCAGTTTGGCCTTAGGCTATTTTGTCAGTGAGTATTTTTTTCTATTTACGGCCTTTGTCGGGTTAAACATGTTTCAAGCAGCATTCACCGGATTTTGCCCCCTGGCCATGATTCTTAAGAAATTAGGACTGCCCGCGGGTAAGGCATTTTAAAAACCCATAAAAATAAATTTCAATTCATAGAAAAAGAACACCCAAAGGACAACATGAACTTAATGAATAAAATATCAAACTTTGCAATCAAACATCCCAAAAGCTTTATGGCTGGGGTTGTATCTTTGGTTACCTTGACCATTGCCTTGGTTGCATTGCCTAGTGTTTCACAAAAAGCCAGTGAGTATTTAAATACAATCCATATTGATACAGATCCAGAAAACATGCTTTCAAAGGATGAGCCGGTTCGTGTTTTTCATAATGATATGAAAAAAGAGTTTGGCTTATATGACATGGTGGTGGTGGGTGTTATTAATGATACGCATCCGCAAGGCGTATTCAATGTGGAAACCTTAGGTCATGTTTTTGAGTTGACCCAATTTATTGAACAAATCCAATGGGAAGAAGGCGGCCAACAAAAGGGTGTTATCGGTGTTGACGTGATTGCACCCTCAACCGTAGATAATATAGAGCAAGGGGGCTTAGGAACGGTTCGTTTTGAATGGCTTATGGAACAAGCCCCACAAACAGAAGAAGAAGCGCTAGCCATTGCCAATAAAGCCAAGAGAATCCCTTTTTTACAAGACACCTTAATATCAACAGATCATAAAGCTTTGGCGATTTACGTGCCTATCAGTTCAAAAGATGTGAGTTATGAAGTAGCGCAAAAAATCCAAGAAAAAATTGATAGCATCAAAAAAGAAGAAACCTATCACATCACTGGTTTGCCCATTGCCCAAGATCAGTTTGGTGTAGAAATGTTCAAACAAATGGCAGTGTCGGCACCCTTGGCCATGGCCTTAATTTTTCTTTTGATGTGGTTTTTCTTTAGAAGTGTGGGCTTGATTATTGCGCCGATGATTGTTGCCATGGTTTCAGTCATTTTTACCATGGGGGCCTTGGTTATTTCAGGAAATACCATTCACATCATGAGTTCCATGATTCCAATTTTCATTATGCCTATTGCAGTACTCGATGCCGTGCATATTTTATCTGACTTTTTTGATCGCTACCCACGGCACAAAGATTGCCACTTAACCATTCAAGAAGTGATGGCAGACTTGCACTCTCCCATGTTATTTACCTCATTGACCACTGCGGCTGGTTTCTTCTCCTTGGCGTTCACACCCATTCCACCGGTGCAGGTTTTTGGTGTTTTTATTGGGATTGGCGTTTTGCTGGCCTGGTTTTTAACAGTGACATTGGTGCCAGCTTACATTGTACTCTTACCAAAAAAATCTTTGGAAAATTTTGGTAAACAACATTGTGAAGTTGAAACAACGCAAGGTCAAGAACAGGTAGCATCGGCTCATTTGATTGATAGACTATTGAGCAAACTAGGAAACGTTAGCTATCAACGCGCCAAGTTGATTGTTGTTCTTACGATTGCCTTGGTTGGTGTGGCCTATATGGGTATACAAAAAATCCAAATCAATGATAACCCAGTCAATTGGTTTGAACCCAGCCATCCTATTCGTGTTGCCGATAAAGCGTTAAATGAAAAGTTTGCTGGAACCTACATGGCGTATTTAACCTTGGTTCCACAAGAGGCCATGCAATACAAGTTCAAACAAGATGCTTTTGATCAACTGAATGAACAAGTTAAAGCCGATATGCTGGCCTATTTAACAGACAAACATTGGCTTAATGAATCAATTGATTTGGCACAGCTTAAAACCATCCGAGATTATGTTTTTATCCAGCAAGATGCGCAAGATGATGACGTCCTTTGGGAAGCTTGGGATCAAGCAGGGATGCTTGTGGATGCAAAAATGCAGGAAGCGCAAATTTTCAAACGCCCAGATGTTTTGGCTTTTATTGAAAAGCTGCAAGCCCACCTACAAACAACAGGGATAGTCGGTAAAAGCAATGCTTTGCCTGACGTGGTTAAAACCGTGCATAGAGAATTGTTTTTAGGAAAAGATGAAGCCTTTAGAGTTCCTGATAGCAGTTCTGCGGTAGCACAAACTTTGATCACCTATCAAGGGGGACACCGGCCGCAAGACTTATGGCATTTTGTAACGCCAAGTTATGACAAAAGTAATATCTGGATACAGTTGAACAGTGGTGACAATAAAGACATGCAAGCCTTGGTGGCCTCAATAGATGAGTTTATGCAAAACAATGATGCGCCCATTGCGCTTAGGCATCAATGGTTTGGTCTAACCTACATCAATGTTATCTGGCAGCAAAAAATGGTGGCTGGGATGCTAGAATCTTTTGGCGGCAGTTTTATCATTGTGTTGTTGATGATGATCTTTTTGTTTCGATCTGTGTGGTGGGGCATTTTATCGATGATCCCATTGACAGTGTCTATTGCATTTATCTACGGAATAATTGGGTTTATTGGCAAAGACTATGACATGCCTGTTGCGGTACTGTCGTCCTTGAGTTTAGGTTTGGCCGTGGACTATGCCATACACTTTTTGGCCCGCAGTCGACAGATCAGAAAGCAGCATAAAAGCTGGAAGGCAGCGCTAGAAGAAATTTATGAAGAGCCTGCGCGCGCCATCTTAAGAAATGTGATCGTGATTGGTATTGGCTTTACGCCTTTACTGATGGCGCCTTTAATTCCGTATCAAACGGTGGGTGTTTTTATCTCAGCCATTTTACTTTTGGCAGGAGGGGCATCATTGATCATTTTACCGGCAGTTATCACTGCTGCAAAAAATATTTTATTTAAAAATTCAGAACAACAAGGAGCATAAAGTGAAAACAAGATTTAAATTATTAACAACAGTAGGAGCTTTTTTAATCAGTGGTTTCTTTCTTCCGGCAGCGCAAGCGCAGGAAGCAGCAAAAAAACCAAGTATTAATGTAGAAGACTTGGTGAAAAAGGCCAGTCATGCTGCCTATTATAATGGTAAAGATGGAACGGCTAAAGTGGAGATGATCATCAAAGATGGTCAAGGCAGAGAAAGAATTAGAAAGTTCACCATTCTTAGAAAAGATATTGATGATAAAAACGATGGTGCACAAAAATTTTATATATCCTTTTCATATCCATCTGATGTACAAAAAATGTCTTTCTTGGTTTGGAAAAATATCAATAAAGCCGATGATCGTTGGATGTACTTGCCTGCCTTAGATTTGGTAAAACCTATTTCTGCCAGTGATGAGCGAACCAGCTTTGTAGGTTCAGATTTTTTCTATGAAGATGTATCAGGCCGTATTCCAACAGAAGACAGACACACCTTACTTGAAGAAAGCAAACAATATTATGTGCTTAAAAGTGAACCTAAAGATGCCTCTAAGGTAGAATTTTCTTATTACAAAAACTGGATTCATAAAGACACTTTTATCCCGGTTAAAACAGAGTTCTACAACAAGGCCAACAAGTTGTATCGAAGCTATGAAGCAAGCAAAGTGGGTAAGGTGGGGCAGTACAATACGGTCTTGGAATCAAAAATGACAGACCATGTGAAAGGCGGATATACCATTATTAAATATTCTGCTGTTGCCTATGATAAAGCTTTACCCGAAAGTATTTTTTCAGAACGCTATTTAAGAACCCCACCCAGAAAATATATGAAATAAAAAGATTGGATTTCTCTAGGCCAAATGCGCCTAGAGAAATTTTTTGGAGATACGCATCATGAAACTTAAAACTCATTTTTTAATGTTATTTGTAGCATTTCATATGGCAGCGTGGGCACAAGATCCACCGTTACCCACAGGTCTGGGCGAGGAAAGCAGTCCTCCATCTGAAGAGCCACAGTTGCCTTCTGGATTAGATGGCAATCAAGCAGAAAAAATTAAAGAAAAAAAATATTGGAAAGATCAATTGCCGTTTACGCTCAATGGTTTTACGGAAACAAGAGGGGGGCTGCGCTTACACAATGATCCGCATCAAAAAGATATGTCTTTAGCAGAAGCTCGTTTGCATTCAGAGATTTCAAAAAGCTGGGACAGGGTTTCATTGAATCTTGCTTCTGATTTTTTATACGATGCTGTGATTGAGAGTGATGATTTTAATTTAGAGGATGGTCAATCATGGTTTGATTTGAGAGAAGCCAACTTGGTGTTAAGACCGTTAAGTTTTTTGGATTTAAAATTGGGCAGACAAATTTTAACTTGGGGAACAGGAGATTTACTGTTCATCAATGACCTTTTTCCTAAAGATTGGAACTCCTTTTTTATAGGGCGTGACTTGGCTTATTTAAAAGCACCATCTGATGCTATCAAAGCCTCATTTTTTAGTCCGCTGGCCAATTTGGATGTGGTGTATACGCCACAATTTGATAGTGATCGTTACATTGATGGGCAAAGGATATCGTATTTTTCACAAAATCAACAAAGTGTTGTCGGTCGCAATGATCCGGTGTTGGTTAATCAACCCAATGCTTGGTTTGAAGACGATGAATGGGCCTTGCGACTGTACCGGCAAATCAAAGCTCATAGCGTTGCCCTCTACTATTATAATGGTTTTTGGAAAAGCCCCAGTGGTTTTAGTTTA